>JAIQGB010000008.1 GCA_020072905.1 Terriglobia bacterium
CGGATAGCCGAGCCAGCCGAAGATGTCGATGTTGTCCCAACCCTCTTTGTTGTCGCCGCGCGGCGGGTAGTAATTGATGCGCACCTTGTGGCAGTAGCCCTTGTAGAGCTCCGGATAGAGGTCGGGTTGCAGAATGTATTCGAGCACGGAGAGCTTGCTCTCTTCTTTCGTGCGGAACGAGCCCGGATCGTCCAGCACTTCGCCGTCACGATTGCCGAGGATGTTGGTGGAGAACCAGCCGCGCAGCCCGATCAGGCGCGCCTTGAGTCCGGGCGCGATGATGGTTTTCAGGAGCGTCTGGCCGGTTTTGAAATCCTTGCCGCAGATGGGAACGCGGTTCTGGTGCGCCAACTCCTGCAGCGCGGGAATGTCCGTGGTGAGGTTCGGCGCGCCGTTGGCGTAGGGCACGCCCAACTTCAGCGCCGCGTAAGCGTACACCATGCTCGGGGCGATTTCCTTGTTGTTCGCGCGCAGGCCCTTTTCAAAGGCGGCAAGCGATTGATGGACCGCGCCGGCTTTCAAGTAAGTCTCCGTTGAGCCGCACCAGATCATGATCAGGCGCGACGCTCCGCTGGCTTTCTGGAATTGCCGGATGTCTTCCATGAGCTGCTCAGCGAGGTCCATCTTGTTCTTGCCCTTCTTGACGTTCTCACCGTGCAGCAACTTGACGAACCGCTGTTCGAAGACGGCGGGCATGGGGCGGATTTCGGTCAGGAAATCCCGGACCTGCTCGAGCAGCGTCCGCTCCAGCACCCCGGCCTTGAGAGCCGCTTCGTATGAGTTGTCCGTGAACAGATCCCAGCCGCCGAAAACGAGGTCGTCGAGTTCGGCGAGAGGCACGAAATCCTTGATGGCAGGCGAATGCTTGTCAGTGCGCTTACCCAGACGAATTGTCCCCATCTGAGTGAGCGAACCGATGGGGCGCGCCAACCGTCGGCGAATGGCTTCAACGCCCGCCATGAAAGTCGTCGCTACGGCCCCCATGCCGGGGATCAGGACGCCTAGTTTTCCTTTGGGTTCAGCAATATGGACCGCTTTGTTGGCCACGTTCGTAGTCCTCCCAGGACTAGGGCAGCAATTTCGACTCCAAGTGAAACGTGCGATGATGCGACAACCCTCCCGGATTTGCAATGGATTTCCGCGGCCCTCACGCCAGTGGTGCGGCAGTCTGCTCCTTTTGAGGCTGGCGCATTAGACTGTGCCAGGTCCGGGCTGAGCTCGCTGGCTTCCCATCTGCTCCTCCCTTGATTTTTCGTCGCAAGGAACCTAGAGTCTTTCCGTCGCTCTCGGTTCGACGGAGATTGCTTTGCGAACCTGTAGGCCGCAGGACTGTGGCGATGACGGGCGGGCTCACCCCGACCCTTCCAATCCGGCAAGGAGACCCTTTATGGCCAACCGACGCACTTTTGTAAAACAAGTTTTCGGTGGAACGACCGCCCTGGCGGCGACCGGCCTTTTCCCATCCGGCGCCGTTCTGGGCGCCAACGATCGCGTGCGCTTTGGGCTGATCGGCGCGGGCGGACGCGGGCAGGAAATCTTCCAGGCGGCCATGCGCTGCAAGAACACGGAGGCCGTCGCGGTGGCTGACGTCTACACTCGCCGCCTCGATGAGGCGAAGAAGCTGGCCCCCGGCGCGAAGGTCTACGACGACTTCCGGCGCCTCCTGGACGACAAAACCATTGACGCGGTGCTGATTGCCACGCCCCAACATCAACACGCGCTGAACTTCGTTCCGGCCATCGAAGCCGGCAAGGACGTCTATCAGGAAAAGACGATGGCGTTCGGCCCCGCCTATGCCCAACGCATGCGCAAAGCCTTCGCGAGCTCTGATCGCATCGTGCAGGTGGGGATTCAGTCCCTGAGCGGTCCCGGGTACCCGAAAATCCGCGAGCTGGCTTCGCCCGAGCGCATGGGGACGGTCACCGCTCTTCACACCCATCATTATCGCAACGCTGCTTATGGGGGCTGGAAGCGGCCGATTCCCGCCGATTGCGACACTCAGCACGTGGAATGGAAAGCTTTCGAAGGAGAGGCCGCGCCCCATCCTTTCGATCCCAATCGCTACATGAACTGGCGTTTCTACTGGGACTACTCCGGCGGCAACGTGTTCGAGAACATGGTCCATCAAGTGGGCTTCTGGTACAAAGTCCTGGGCCTCGGCATCCCGCGCAGTGTGACCATGTCCGGAGCGACTTATCTCTCCCCCGGTATGGAAGTCCCCGACACCATGGACGTTTCCATGGAGCAATCGGAGCAGATTCTCTTCACCTGGAACTCGATTTTCGGGAACAGCTATTACGGCGAAGGCTTCGATCTTCTCCTGGGAACCAAGGGAACCATCCTGCGGAACGAAGCCGAGAAGATCCGCTTTGTTCCCGAGGGCAAGCACGAGGGCTCGCCCATGGCGGAGGTCGAGGCGAGCAAAGCCGCGGGCCCCGATATCGTGGGTGGGGGCGACGCGACGGATGCGCATATGGAGAATTTCTTCGATTGTGTGCGCAGCCGCAAGGAACCCAACTGCCCGTTTGACATCGGTTATAAATCCGCGATCGCGTGCCAGATGTGCACCATCTCCTATCGGCTCAAGCGAGCGGTGCGGTGGGATCCTCAGTTGGAGGACATCGTCTGAGCTGCGCCCCGACCCTTGCGACTTCCGGTGGCGAAAGTCTCCAGCTTGATTGATGAGGCATTCGAGGCCGTGTGTTGACGTTATCCGGCGGCACGCCCTGCGGGCTGCAAGCAGCGGGCGAGGAGGGTATAATGCAGCGCGCCTGGTTCCGGCGCTGCATGGTATTTTCTAACGGGGACTCGTCGCGATGCCTGCCAGCGTACCGCGGATAATCGTTCGAGACACCTCCGGCGGCGAGCGGGAAGTGGAAATCGCTCGCACGCCGTTCACGCTGGGCCGCCAGAGCGACAACGACTTGGTCCTGCTTGACAACCGAATTTCCCGCCGCCACGCCAGCATTCTCCAGGACGGACACGACTATCTCCTTCAGGATGCCGGCAGTCGCCACGGGACGTTCGTCAATGGCGAACGGGTGACCTCCTACACTCTCCGCAGCGGCGATCAGATCAGCCTGGGCGTCGCGGACGCCTACCAAATCTTTTTCCTCACCGAGCAGGCGGCTCTGCCCAAGCTGCTGGCCGAAATCGGCAAGGCCGGGGAAAGCCCCCTGCCGCAACTTCAGCACCTCGGTCTGCTGCTGAAGATGGCGGAGATGCTGAACCGCGCCCCGGCACTTGAGGAGGTCTTGACGGCCCTGGTGGATTCCGCGATCCAGCTCGGCGATGCCGAACGCGGGCTCCTCTTCCTGCGCAACGAAGCGGGGAAGTTCGAGCTGCGCCTTGCCCGCGGACGGGGCGGTGTGCATCTGCCTCCGGCGCTCTCCGATTACTCCAAGGAAGTTGTGGAACGAGTGGTCAAGGCCGGCCGCGAGGAAGTGACCCTTCAGGAAGAAAAGACGGGGCTGGCCACAACCGAAACCGGGATTCTCCGCCAAGCCCTGCGCGGCGTGGTGGCCATCCCGCTGCAAAAGCTTCCCATGATGGAAATGGGAGGTGAAACGATCTTCCAGACCGCGCCCGAAATGGTGGGCGTTCTCTACCTGGACAGCCGCGCGCACGCCACCGCCCTCACCGGCCTCGACCGCCAAGTGCTGCTGACGCTCGCCATCGAAGGCGCCACGGTCATCGAGAATGCCCGCATGTTCCGCCTGACGCGCGAACAGGAACGCATGCGCCACGAGCTGTCGGTAGCCCGCAACATCCAGCAGAGCCTTCTGCCTCGGCAGTTACCGCGCAGTGATTTTTTCGAATTGCGCGCCCTGAGCATTCCCACCCAGGCAGTGGGCGGCGATTACTACGACGTGATCCCGCTGCCCGGCAACCGCCACGGATTCACCGTCGCCGACGTTTCCGGAAAGGGCCTGCCCGCCGCCCTGTTGGCCGCCTCACTTCAAGGCGCCTTCGGGGCCGTCGCCGCCGGCGATCCCGATCTGCCGGAACTCTTCCGCCGGGTCAACGAGTTTCTTGTCGAGCGGACGCCGCCGGAGATGTATGCCACGATGTTCTACGGCGTTCTCGGCCCTCAGGGCGACTTCGCCTTCGTCAATGGTGGCCACGCTACGCCGTTGATCCTGCGCGCCAACGGCAAGGTGCAGCGGCTGGACTTTGCCAACTACCCTTTGGGCTTCTTCAAGGGCATCACGTTTGAGGCCGTCCAGGATCGGCTTGAAGCCGGCGACCACGTTCTGATCTTCTCGGATGGGGTCACCGAGGCCATGGACGCCGACCACGAGTTGTTTGGGGAAGCCCGCCTGCAATCCCTGCTCGAGTCGTGCGCCGGGCTGGCGACTCAGGTCGTGTGCGACAACGTGGTGGCGGCGATACGAGAATTCGTCGGCACCGCGCCTCAGGCGGATGACCTGACGCTGCTGGTCCTCCGCTACGGCCCCACTGTAATGTAGATGTCACCCCGCGGCTGCCCCAAAGGCGGCCCTTCCGGAACCCGAAATCTCCCTCGAGTGGCGTGTCAGTGGTGCGGGGCGAAGAGCCGCCGGAGCGCGTCCAGGCGGAGATGTTCAAAGCTCGGTACGACGAGGTCGGCACGTCCGTGCGCGCGCAGGTCTTCGGCGGGGAAGGTTGAGGCGATGGCTACGCACTTCATGCCCGCGTCTTTAGCAGCCTCGATGCCCACAAACGAATCCTCAAACGCCACGCAAGCGGCGGGCGGGAGGCCGAGCTTCTCGGCGGTGCGCAGGTAGATCTCCGGGTGAGGCTTGGGATGCTGGACTTCGTCCCCGCTGACCAGGTAGCGGAAGTAGGCCCTGAACCCCACAGCGTCCACGACGAACTCAACGTTCCTCGCCATTGCCGAAGACGCGACGGCCATGGGAATTCCCGCCTGTTGGCATTGTCGGATCAAACCTTCCAGGCCCGGCAGCGGTTTGGCGTGCGTGTGGAAGGCCGTTCGGAAGCTGGTCTCCAGCTCTTCGCTGAGTTGTGCCATCTCCTCTTTGGTCATGGCGGGTCCGAAGAAGTATCGGAAGGCGTGATCGTTGCGCAGACCAAGAACCTGCTTGGGGAGTTCCTCGGCGTCGTAGCGGATTCCGCGCCTGTCCAGGAATTCGGTCCACTTCTGGATGTGAAAGGGGTTGCTGTCCACGAGGACGCCGTCCATATCGAAAATCACGGCGCCCGGCAGGCTGTTCGAAGATGTCATAGTGCTCCGTGTGTCCGGAGTCGCGGCTTGCCCGGGACTCTGCGCACCCACCAACGGTGTGGGGCAGGGTCCAAAAACGATGGCCCTAATGATTTCCTGCCCGGCTTTCCATCTTACCAGAAGGTGGGCAGGCCCTTAGCGGGGAAGTGGGCGCAGGGAGGCCAGCAACTTTTCCGGCGGGTAAGTGTTGATGACGCTCTTCTTTCCCATCCAGCCCCGCCGGGCGGTCGCCACGCCATAGCGCATGTAGGCGAAGTGGTCGGGGTGATGGGCGTCGGTGGAAATCACGATCTTCATTCCCCGGTCGCGCGCCAGCTTGACGTGCCGGTCGCACAAGTCCAGGCGCTCGGGATTGGCGTTGAGCTCCAGAATCACGCCGTGCTTTTGGGCGGCGGAGAAGACCTTCTCGATGTCAAAAGCGAAAGGATCACGCTTCAGGAGTTGCCGGCCGGTGGGATGGCCGAGGATGCGCACGTAAGGATTCTCGAGCGCCTTGAGCAGCCGGGCGGTCATCTCTTCCGCCGGCATGGTCATGCGCGAATGCACGCTGACCAGCACGATATCGAACTGCTTAAGCAGATCGTCGGGATAATCGAGCCGGCCATCGCCCAGGATGTCCACCTCGGCGCCCGCCCAGATTTCAATCCCTTTGACCTTCTGGCGCGCCGCGTGGATACGGGCGATGTTCTCGCGGGCGCGCTTCTCGTCCAGCCCGTTCGCGACGGTCACAGCCTTCGAGTGGTCGGTGATGAGAATGTATCGGTAGCCCCGCTGCTTCGCCGCCTCGGCCATCTCTTCGACGCTCGTGCGGCCGTCGGAGGCGGTAGTGTGCATCTGCAGGTCGCCGCGGATGTCGGCGAGGTCGACGAGCTTGGGCAGCTCACCTTTCTCCGCAGCCTCGATTTCGCCCAGGTTCTCGCGCAATTCCGGCGGAATCCATTGGAGCCCGAGCTTTTCGTAGATTTCTTCTTCCGTACGGCTGGCGATGACTTTTTCGCCTTCAAACAGCCCGTATTCGCTCAGTTTCCAGCCGCGGCGTTTGGCGCGGTCCCGCAGCGCGACATTGTGCTCCTTGGAGCCGGTGAAATACTGCAACGCGGCGCCGTAGGATTTCCGGTCGAGCAGGCGCACATCCACCTGCAGGTCGTTCTTCAGCTTTACGCTGACCTTGTCTTCCCCCTTGGCCAGCACTTGATTGATACCCGGGAACTTCACGAAGTGGCCGGCAATCCCGGCGTGATCGCGGCCCGTGACGAGCAGGTCGAGATCGCCCACTGTCTCGCGGCCACGTCGCAAGGAGCCCGCGGGCGTGATCTCGTCAACGGTCTTAAGTCCCTCAAGGAAGGCGATCAGCTCATCGGCGGTTTCCTGCGCCGTGTCGAGCCGGAAGCGTCCCGCGGCGCGACGAAAGACCTCGATGGCCTTGAGGATGTTCTCCTCCGATTTGACATCCATTTTCGGAAGGTCGCGCAGGCGGCCGGCCTTGGCGGCGGCTTCCAGATCGTCAATGGACTGGACGTTGAGCTCCTTGTAGAACAGCCGCACCTTTTGTGGCCCTACGGTCTGTAGTTGCAGCAGGTCGAGAAGGCCGTGTGGGATCTTCTTCCGTTGCTCCTGGTGGTACTCGCACTTACCAGTCTCCACCAGTTCGACGATCTTCTTGGCCAGATCGGCGCCGATGCCGGGGATATCGGTGAGCTTGCGGTTGGGGTCGCGGGCGATCACCTCCAAGCGCTCGGGAAAGCTTTCGACAGACCGCTTGGCGCGGTCGTAGGCGGCCGCCTTGAACGGCCACTTGGGGTCGTCCTGATTGATCTTCAAGAGGTTCGAGATCTCTTCGAAAACAGCAGCGATTTCCCGGTTCTCCATAAGCGCTCCCCCGTGGACCTTGGCTTGGCAGGCTCGCCGACCAAGACCAGTCCCAAGAAAGGGTCTCGGCAGCATCGCCGACGGCTCACAATCTAAGTGCTTTAGAATGCGTTATGTAGGTGTGTTTCTTTTTGCCACACACAATGTTAGAATGCTTTCGACCATGGCCATATGGTGGCGACGCGCCAGCCTCGGGCTGCAAGGCAAGATTATCATCTTTGCCGCTCTCGCGTTCATTTCTGTTGTCGGTGTTTCGACCTATATCGCCACGCTCCTGACGCGGACCATGGTGGAGGAAGAAATCTATCTTAAGGCGCTGGCCCAGGCCCGGGCCGCCGCCCATCAACTGGTTAGTCGACGCTCGCTCGAAGATCCTGCCATTCTCCTTCGGGAGCTCCGGCAGATGGAGAAGGATTTCCCGGGCGTGCAGCAGGCGGATATCTATCTCCACGAACCCCAGCATCGGCTACTTGCCTCCACGGCGCCGCAGGCCCCGCACCTGGAACTCGACGACATTCCCGGCATCGAGAAGTACAACGAATTCGAGCGGCCCGACGAGGATACCGTCACGATCGAGACTCCCGGCGGCAAGTCGTGGATCATTGGGACGACCATTCGCGACCACGACCGAGCCATCGCCTGCCTGAACCTGAAGGTCTCGAAGTCGCAGACGAGCACCGTGACACGTGGGTTGGTTCTACGCAACCTGGTGTTGACGCTCGCCAGTCTGGCCCTTGTGGTTCTGGTGATTCACGTCTTCTTCCTCAAGCGCGTGCGCGGGCCCGTGAGAGAGCTCATTCGCGTCATGGAGGCTGCGGAGGGCGGGCAGCTCGACGTGAGGGCCAAAGCCGTGAGTGAGGATGAAATTGGTCATCTGGCCAAGCATCTCAACCAGATGCTCGCCCGCATCGAAAACTTCAGTACCGAGCTGGGCCGAAAAGTGGAAGAAGCCACGGCGGAACTGGCTCGCCGGAACGAGGAACTCGCCCGCATTAACCAGGAACTCTTCGAGACCCAGAGGACGCTCGCGCGCTCCGAGCGCCTGGCCGTGGCTGGGCAGTTGGCGGCGAGCTTGGCGCATGAGATCGGGACGCCGTTGAACTCCATTTCCGGCCACGTGCAACTGCTGGCGCGGCGCGCGGCGGGGGATGAGGGCATGACGCGCCGCCTGCAGGTCATTGAAAACCAGATCGCCCACATCGTGCGCACCGTGAAGCAATTGCTCTCCTGGACGCACACGCTGGAATTGCATGTCGCGGCGCTGGATCTGCGCCACGCGCTCCAGGAAGCGCTCTTGCTGTCCTCTCCAGCATTGCAGCACCGGAAGATTCGGGTGCGGATGGAACTTGCCTCGGACGTCCCCAAGATGTACGGGGACGCCGGTTATCTCCAACAGGTCTTCCTGAATCTCATCAACAATAGTATGGACGCCATGCCGCAGGGCGGAGAACTGAAGGTGAGGCTGGCGATCAACCCGGACGGACAGGGCTTACAGATTGGTCTTGAGGATACCGGTCACGGCATGTCGGCGGATACTCTGGCTCACATCTTCGAGCCGATGTTTACGACCAAGCGCATGGGGACGGGATCGGGCCTGGGGCTGGCGATTTGCGACCAGATCGTCCGCCAGCACGCGGGCACCATCAAGGTGGCAAGCGAGCCCGGCCGGGGGACGCGCTTTACGATTTTCCTGCCGCTCGATTGCCGTGGCCGGGTGGAGACATCCTCTGCCCCCGCCAGCGTCGTCGGCTCGCTCCACTGATTGAACCGCGCGAGCATTCTTACTCTGAGGGGGAAAGGCGTTGAAGGCGGTCGAGTCGCAATCCACAGTGAACATTCTGGTCGTCGATGACGACGCCGAGACGCGGGATTTGCTGCGCGAAGTCTTGGGCGAGGAGGGCTACAACGTCGTCGTTTCCTCGAGTGGCGAGGAAGCGCTCGAGGTCGGCAAACAAGAATGCTTCGACATCATCATCAGCGACCTCAAGCTGGGCCCGAGCCTCACCGGGCTGGACGTGCTGAAAGCCTACAAGTCCATTCAGCCGGAATCGGAAGTGATCCTCATCACCGCCTTCGGCAGCATGGAGACCGCTATCGAGGCGCTCAAGGGCGGCGCGTTCGACTACCTTTCCAAGCCTTTCAAGATTGAAGAGCTGCTGGTGCAAGTCGGGCGGGCGCTGGAAAACCGCGCCCTGGTCCGCGAGAACCGCAACCTGCGACAGCAGCTCGAAAGCCAGGTGCAGCTCACCAGCCTGGTCGGGCGCGCGCCGGTGATGCTCGAAGTCTACAAGAAGATCGCCATGGTCTCCGAGTCGCGCTCCACCGTCCTGATCTACGGCGAAAGCGGCACGGGCAAGGAGCTCGTGGCCCGGGCTATCCACTACAACGGCCCGCGCGCTGAGCAGAGATTCTTCGCGATCAACTGCGGGGCGCTGCCTGAATCGCTGCTGGAGACGGAACTCTTCGGACACGTCCGCGGCTCCTTTACGGGTGCGGTCGGCAACAAGCGCGGCATTTTCGAAGAGGCGGACGGCGGCACGGTATTCCTCGACGAGGTTGCGGAAATGAGCCCCGCGCTCCAAGTAAAGCTCCTCCGCACGCTCGAAGAGCAGGAAGTCCGCCGCGTGGGCAGCAACCGCGCCGTGCCCGTGGACGTGCGCATTCTCGCGGCCAGTAACCGCAATCTGGCCGAACGGGTCGAGCAGGGAAAATTCCGCCAGGATTTGTACTTCCGCCTGCGCGTCATCGAAATCGAACTCCCGCCTTTGCGCGAGCGCACCGAGGACATCCCGTTGCTGGCGGAGCATTTCCTGAAGAGATTCGAGCGCGAGCGCGGAAGAGCGTTCACGATTTCCCCCCAGGCGTTTTCCGTCTTGCTGACTTACGATTGGCCCGGGAACGTTCGTGAGCTCGAAAACGCGCTCGAGGCGGCCGTGGCGTTGAACCGCTCCGGCACCATCACCCTGGAAGACCTGCCGCCCAAAGTGCGTGCCGATTTCCAGAAGGGACGGCGCCTCGAGGACTTCTACTCGGACCTGCCCAGTCTCGATGAACTCCGGGGCAAATACGTGGCGCACGTCCTGAGGGTCGTGGGCGATAACAAGCTCAAGGCGGCGGCGATCCTGGGCATCAATCGTAAGACGCTCTATCGTGTGCTGGACAGAATGAAGTTGCACAAATAAGCGGAGAGGCTTACCGTAGTTACGGGGCGTCCGAGGAACAGGGCAGGACTAACAACCTAGGCTGGGCCGGCGCATCGCCGGAAGATCTTGCAGCCATTCAGGTTTCGCCGGGGTGTTCAGGCGAAGGCATGAAATACTCGTACCTCGCCAAATCGGCCTTCAAACAGCTCATTTCGGGCTTCAAGTTGCCCTATATGGTGATGTTTGAGACCACGCTAATGTGCAATATGTTTTGCGAGTATTGCATCTTCGGCGAGGAAGGCAAATTCAACGACCTCGGGACGCGCGCGGCACGCGAGCGCATCTTCCGCCGCATCGACGAGTTCTGCGAGATAGGCCTTTTCGCCTTGAGCTTCTCGGGCGGCGAGCCGCTGCTTAATCCGAACACCTGCGACTACATTGCTTATGCGGCCGACAAGGGCATGTGGACCTCCATGCCCACCAACGGATTGCTCATCAAAAAGTATGCTGAGGGTGTCGCGCGCCTGGATATGCTGGAAGTCTCCATCGACTCGCTCAACCAGCAGCGCTTTGCCAAGCGGCGCGGGCTGGACGGCCTGCCGCGCATTCTGGAGAACCTGGAATTCGTGCTCAAGAAACGCAAGCCCTTCGCCACGCAGATCAACGCCGCCGTCAACTTGGAGAACCTCGACGATTTGCCGGAACTGGCGGAATTCTGCCGCGAGCACGATCTGGTGCTGCACCCGGAGGCGGTCCATAACGTCATGCGGCAGGGAGAATTGCTGCCGGACTCCGAATTGCATGGGGCAGAAATCGATCGTGTCGAGCGCGCCCTGCGCGAGCTGCGCGCCGCATTTCCCAAGAACGTGCGCTTTTACAGCCACTACTACGAGTTCTACCGCAACGGCGGGTTCGGCGCCAAATTCCCGTGCCGCCACCCCTCCAAACTGATTTCCATGAAGCCCGACGGCGCTCTTCACTTCCCGTGCGCTTTCGCGACGCTCTACCAGTCGCAGGCGCCGTTGCGGGAGATTTTCGCCTCGGAGGCAGTCCAGAAGATCATCGCCCAGGAGGCGACGCTCTGGGATTTCTGCACAGGATGCAAAATCGGCTGCCCTTACGAAGTGAGTGCCTACACGAACAGTCCCATGCTGGCCCTCGAATCAGGACTGAATTTCCTCAGAGTCTTCTAACCATTCTGGCGCCAGGATCAGAAGGGTGTGGCATAAAGCCCCAGTCGGCAGGTCGCAGACTTGACCAGAAGGGAAGTCGGTGTGGCATTTCGCCACACTGGAATTGAAAGGCTAGTCACCCACCACGGCGTGTTCAGTCAATTGAATCAATAGGTTGACAGCGTAATCAGGAACTTGGCATACGGCCTGCTTTATGAAAGAGTGGGCAAATGCCCTTCCTCTATGAGTGCGCCAAGAATCCTCGTTGTCGACGACGATCAGGACAGCCGGAACCTGCTGAGCGAGTTCTTGGGGGCCAATGGCTACGCCGTAGCGGCGGTCGGCGACGGCACCGCGGCTCGCGAGGAATTGAGTCGCGTAGAAGGGTACCAAGTCATTGTCGCGGACTTGCGGATGCCCAGAGAGTCGGGTTTGGAGCTGCTCCGGAACCTGCGCCGTCAGGAATCCAAACACGTCATCATTTTGATGTCTTCGTTCATCTCCCAGGGGGAAAAGCGGCAAGCGAAGGAGCTAGGCGCACATGCCCTCCTGGAGAAGCCGTTTCGTCTGACGGACTTATTGGCCGCCGTCCAAGAAGCGGCCGCGAAGAAGCCAATACCGATTTCGCCTTAGAAGGACGCAGAGACTTCGGCAGGCTGCGAAACCCGCGGTCAGGAGCGGAAATGAATATCGAAGATAAGGTCATCGAGATCATCACTCGCGAGCAGCATCTCGAGGACGGCGTTGTCAAGCCGGACTCGACCTTCGCGGAACTGGGTATCGATTCCCTGGACGGAGTGAACATCCTGTTCGCGCTCGAGCAGGAGTTCAAGATCGACATTCCCGATTCGATTGCGCAGAACATGAGAAGCGTGAGCCAGGTGGTCGACGCCCTCACTCGCGTCATTGAGGGCCGGGATGTTTCGGACCTCGTTGCCATGGCCAAGGCCGACAGTTCGGCCCCGAGCAGTTAGATTCCCCGCATCACGGTGCCCGGCGTGCGCAGAGTCGTTATCACAGGAATTGGAGTTTTCGCCTCTCCCGGGAAGGAGACTGATACTTTCTTCTGCAATCTCCTGAGCGCCCGCTCGGCGATTCGTCGCATTCAACAGTGGGATCCTTCCAATCTGAGCGTGCAGATTGCCGCGGAGGTCCCGGATTACACTCCCACCGATTTCTTTCCACTTAAACGGCTCGACTTGCTCGATCGGTTTACTCAGTTCGGTCTTCTCGCCGCGCGCGAGGCCGTGAAATCGAGCGGCATCGAAATCTCCGACGAGGAGCGGACCCGCTTCGGCGTCGTCATGGGAACGGGCATGGGCGGGGCCGGAACTTTCGACGACACCTACTACAATCTCTACGCCAAGAATGAGACGCGCCTGCATCCCTTCACGATTCCAAAGGTCATGCACAACGCCGTGACCTCGCAGATCTGCATGGAGTACGGCGCCCAGGGCCCCGCGCTTGCCGTCTGCACGGCCTGCTCGTCGGCGGGCCACGCGATTGGCGAGGCGTTCCACCTCATCAAATTCGGAATGGCCGACATCATGTTGGCGGGCGGCAGCGATGCGCCGATCACCTACGGCATGATCCGCTCTTGGGAGTCCGTGCGCGTTCTGGCGAGCGGCAACGGCGACCCCAGCCGTGCCTGCCGTCCGTTTTCGGCGGACCGTGAAGGCATGGTGCTCGGCGAAGGTGCCGCCATTCTGGTATTGGAGGAATGGGAGCGGGCGCGGAGACGCGGCGCAAAGGTTTACGCCGAGCTGGCGGGATACGGGCTCAGCTCGGACGCCGGCCATATCACCCAACCTTCCGTGACCGGCCCGGCGCGTGCCATCCGCATGGCGCTTGACGAGGCGGGTGCAAACCCGGAGGATGTGGATTACATCAACGCCCATGGGACGGGGACGCGCCTGAATGACGCCGTTGAGACGCAGGTCATCAAAGAGGTCTTTAAGGACCACGCGCGCCGCGTCGCCATCAGCTCGACGAAATCCATGCACGGGCACGTGATGGGCGCCACGGGGGCTGTGGAACTGGCGGCGACTGTCATGGCGATCGAGCGGGGGATGATCCCGCCCACGGCGAATTACACGCGGCCCGACCCGGAATGCGATCTGGACTACGTTCCCAACGAAGCGCGCCAGCAAGAAGTGAACGTGGCGGTTTCCAACTCGTTTGCCTTCGGGGGGCTGAATGCTGTCCTCCTTGTCCGCCGGTTCGGTTAAGATGAAGGTGCGGGCGGCAGGTGGAGCGAGAAGGAACCCGCAACAGGAATGAAGCCAACCAAGCGCATTGCCATCCTGACGCTCAGCGTCGGCGCGGGGCATGTTCGCGCCGCGGAGGTCGTGCAGCGCGCGCTGCTGGATGGTGGCGAGGCGTTGGAAATTCGCACCCTAGACGCCATCGAACTCGGCCGCCCTTGGTTCCGCTGGCTCTACGTGGCGCCTTACTGGTGGATGTTGCGCCACGCGCCGGGGCTGTGGCGGCGGCTCTTCGAGCGGCGTCAACGAAAAGGACATCGCTCGACCGCGCCGCACTGGGTTTTCCGCCGGGGCTGCGCTGGGGTCTTGCGGCAGTTGCAGAGCTTGGCGCCTCACCTGGTGATCGCCACGGAAATCGGCGCGGCGGAAATCGCCGCCCTGGGAAAACGCGAGGGGTGGTTTAATGCGCCGATTTTGGCCGTGCAGACGGATTTTCAGACTGAGCCTCCCTGGGTGCAGCGGGAGATTGATGTGTACGCGGTGGCGAGCGAAGAGGCCAAAGCGCAATTGATCGGGTGGGGCGTTTCCCTCAATCGCATCGTGCTCTGCGGGATTCCCGTCGATCCGGCTTTCAGTCTGGCCTTCGACAGGCAAGAGATCGTCCAAGCCCTGGGGCTCGACGGCCGTCGGCCCGTCGTGTTGGTGATGGGCGGCGGGATGGGGCCGATGCCCCTGGACCAAGCGGTGCTGGCGCTGGAGCGCTGCGGCTTACCCCTTCAAGTACTGGCCGTGTGCGGCCGCGATCAGATGCAGAAGCAGCGCCTGGAGCAACTGCGCAGCAAAGTCGCGCTGGACCTGCACATCTTCGGCTGGAGCGACAGCATCCCGGAGCTCATGAGCGCCGCGGACTTGCTGGTGAGCAAGCCCGGCGGCGTGACGATTGCCGAAGCCCTGGCGGTCGGCGTTCCCATGGTTTTGACTCATCCCATTCCGGGGCCGGAGGAGCGGCACGTTCGTTATCTTGAACAGAACGGCGTCGCGGTCCGTGCCCGGACTCTTGACGAGCTTCCACAGCTCGTTCACCGGTTGCTGGGCGAGCCGGAGAAGCTGGCGGAAATCACGCGGCGCGCGCACGAACTGGCCCGGCCCGATGCGGCGCACGCCGTCGCCCAGGTGGCGCGGGCGCTCCTCGAGACTTCGACGTATATCGATTTTCTGGCCTCGCCGCCCGCCCGTTCGGGCGAATCCGCTTACCTCATGTGAATGGTTGCTGGCGGAACGGCGTGGCACTTGGACTGATTCGGGGTTCCCTATGCTGGGCGGGCTTCGCAAACTGGTCGAGCGCGGGGTGATCGGCGATTCCGTTCCGGCGCTGGTCCGTTGGGGCAAGCCTCTGCCGCGTTCGGTGATTCGCGGCATTCAAGCCGACGGCTTTCGAAAAGTTGTCAGATACGCCGCGCGGCATCAGAAGTTTTTCGCCCGGCGGCTCGCGGAGAGCGGTATTGACCCCGCGCGCGTGCGAGAGCCGCAGGACCTTGGCGCGATCTTTACCACGCCCGAAGACCTGCTCAGCCTCGCTGCGGACGACTTCCTCTGCCGCAAGCCGCAGGCGGTCTTCGAGACCACCGGCACGTCAGGCGGGCCGAAGCGGGTCTATTTTGATTACCAGGAGTTGGATTTTGCGGGCCGCTATGAGGCCGCGGCCTTCTACGAGAACGGCATGCGGCCCGGCGATCGCGTCGTTTGCGCGTTCGATGCGGGCTACTGGATCAGCAGTTGGGTCACGTTCCTCGCCTGCCGGCAGATCGGCGTGTTCTGTTCGGCGGTGGGCAAGCCGCACCCGCGCGAGGTTTACGAGCGCGTGGGCCGTTACGGCTATAACGTCATCGTCGCGGACCCAACGTGGCTGGTCAGCCTGAGTGAGATTGCGGAGAAAGAAGGCACGTTTCCTGTCAAACTGATTTTTGCCGCGGGCGACCGCATGACGGATGTTTACCGCGGCTACGTCCAGAGCGTGTGGGAAGCCCCGGTCATTCTCGGCTATGGCTCGACCGAAATGGGAGGTGGGCTGGGAATGGAGTGCGTCCGGCGGGACGGCATCCATGTGGACGAATTCAATTTTCTGGTGGAAATCCTCGGCGCGGATGCGGAAGGTTACGGGGAACTCGTAGTGACGACACTCTCGCGGCGCACCATGCCGCTGATCCGCTATCGCGTCCGCGACGTGACGCGCCTCATCGAAGAGCCCTGCGCCTGCGGCGCCACCCTCCGGCGTATCGCCCGCATCAAGGGACGCCGTGACGAAATGGTGGTGATGGGCGCCGGAAATATGTACCCAGAGATTTTCGAGAACGTTCTTCACGACGTGGAGGGCATCTCCGACAACTGGCAGGTCGGCGTCCGACAGGAAGGCACGCACGACATCCTGCAATTCCGCATCGAATTGAGCAACGGATCTACTCCTGCGGCGGTTGAGGCGGCGGTCGGGCGCAATCTGAGCGCCCGCTATCCGGACGTGTGGGCGAACCGCCAGTGCGGGATGTATCGCCTCGAGTTCCGGTTCCTGCCGGCGGGGACGCTCGCGCAGGGAAGAAAGCCGCGGCGGCTGGTTGACGAACGCGACACATAGCGCGTGACCAGGGATGGGCTCGCCACGAGAGGCGGGCGAAAGGACATCAACGCTTCAATGGCAACGCGATCCAGCACAACCGCCCGGAAGGCTTCGCTCCTGAAGCCGGTCATGTTCTGTGATTTCGATGGCACGATCACGCAGGTGGACGTCACCGACGAAATCCTGACGCAGCTCGCGAACCCGTCCTGGAGGGAAATCGAGCAGGAATGGGCGTGCGGGTCCATCGGCTCGCGAGAATGCCTGGAGCGGCAGTTGGCCCTCGTCGATGCCTCGGCCGAGGAGCTTGACTCGTTGATTGATGCCATCCCTGTGGACCCGAGCTTCTCCCGATTCATGCAGTGGATCGAAAAATCCAACCTGCCGTTCTATGTGGTGAGCGACGGGTTTGACTATGTTGTTCGCAGTGTGCTGAAGCGGGCCGGTGTTAACGGGCAGCTTCGCAACGGGGCGCACCTCTTCGCGAGCAGCCTGGCGGTGGAAGGGCGCAGGGTGAAAGTCTCGTTCCCCCACACCGCGAATGGTTGCGCGCACGGCTGCGCCACCTGCAAGGCTGAAATCATGCGGAAGCTGGGCCACGGCAGGAAGCCGATCATCTTTGCGGGCGACGGCCTTTCCGACCGGCACGCCGTCGAGGAAGCGGACATCGTGTTTGCCAAACGCCAGTTGCTGGTCCATTGCCGCAAGCAGGGGATTGCCTGCCGGTCCTTTGATACCTTTGCCGATATCCAAGCATCACTCGCTGAAATGCTGGGGGAATTGAGCCCCGTTCGGCGCACTCCACGCGCAGACCAAAAGAAGCGAGCAGGCTCTACTCTCATCCGCTGAGCTTCCGAACGCGGCCCCGGAGGCACGTCCAACTTGGCCATCTCCAACACCTCATCGAAAACCGCGGAACTCCTGGCCCTCGAACGCAAGTATTGTTCCTTTGGGGACACCGTCCACTACCTCGAACCTCCCAAGGTTTTCGTCAACTGCGAGGGAAGTTTCCTTTACGACGAGCAGGGAACGCCTTACCTCGACCTTCAGATGTGGTACTCGGCCGCGAGTTTCGGCTACAAGAACCCGCGGCTGAACGATGCCCTGAAGCGCCAGATCGACCGCCTGCCGCAGCTTGCCTGCCAGTATCTGCACGCGGAGAAGGTGGAAGTCGCGGCGCGCATCGCTCAGTATTGCGAGCAGCGTTTTGGGGTGAAAGGCCGCGTGCAGTTCAACGTGGGCGGCTCGCAGGCCATCGAAGACTCCCTCAAGATCGTCCGCAACTACACGGGCAAGAACCTGATGTTCGCCTTCATGGGCGGATATCACGGGCGGACGCTGGGAGCCTCGGCGATCACCTCCAGCTACCGTTACCGCCGACGCTACGGCCATTTCGGCGACCGCGCGCACTTCGTTTTCTATCCTTACTGCTTCCGCTGCATGTACGGACTGAAGCGCGAGACCTGTGAGCTCTATTGCGAAAAGCAGTTCGAGAAACTGTTCGACAGCGAGTATTACTCGGTCTGGGATCCGAAGGTCCAGTCTTCCGAATTCGCCGCGTTCTACTTTGAGGCGCTGCAAGGAACAGGGGGCTACGTCATCCCGCCCAAGGAGTATTTCCTCCGGCTGAGGGAATTCTGCGACCGGCACAACATTCTGCTCGTCGATGACGAGATTCAAATGGGCTTCTACCGCACGGGCAAGTTCTGGGCGGTCGAGCACCTGGGCATCACGCCGGACATCATCGTTTTCGGCAAGGCGATGACCAACGGCCTCAATCCGCTCTCCGGCATCTGGGCGCGCGAGGATTTGATTACCCCGGAACTCTTCCCGCCGGGCTCCACGCATTCGACCTTCTCTTCAAACACGTTGGGCACCGCCGTGGCGCTCGAGACGCTCAAGATGCTTGAGGAAGAGGACTACGAGAAGCTCGTCAACGAGAAAGGCGCGTACTTGCTCGCCGGCCTACGGGAACTTCAGCGGTGCCATCCCGGAATCATTGGGCACGTGGATGGATTAGGTCTGGCACTGCGGATCGAAGTCTGTAAGGAGGACGGCATTACTCCGGACCGTGAGTTAGTGGACCGGATCTTTGCTCTGGGGTTGAGCGGGGAACTGGAGTCTCGGGGGCGACGATACGGCTTGGTGCTCGACGTCGGCGGTTACTACAAAAACGTCTTCACGCTCTCTCCTTCCTTCACCATTACCCGCGAAGAAATGGATTTAGCGCTCGATCTGCTCGATCAGCTCTTCCGCCGCTGTCGCGCCCAGTAGCTGTGTTGCCGTGGGCAGCGAAAGTGGGCTCCCGACGATCCTTGCGTCGCGGGGAAGCTCCGGCACTTCCAGCCGATTACGCCTGATTTGCAGCCAGGTAAGAGTGAACGAAGTCCTGGAAGGCCTGCTCGAGGGCCGCGGTGATCTGCCCGGGCGCCGGGAATTTCCAATCCGGGTGGATTTGGTCTATCGCCGCCACCTCGCGGGTGGTAGAGCTGATAAAGACTTCCTCCGCAGAGGTGAGGTCCTGCGGGGTCAATTCCTGCTCGCGAATCTCGATTCCCGCGCGCGGCGCAATTTCAAACAAGACTTCCCGGGTGATTCCCGCCAGGCAGCCTGAAGAGAGCGGCGGGGTGAGTACCTGTCCGCCGCGCACCACGAAAAAGTTCGCGGACGTACACTCAGCAATGTGGCCTTTCTCGTTGAGCAGGAGCGCGTCATCGTAACCCGCCTCATGAGCGCGGGCGAGGACACCCGCGTGCGGAACCCAGGAGAGCATCTTAGCGCCGGCATAGCGCCCGTCGGCGAAAATGCCCATGGGCTGAAGAGTTAGGCGCTGCGCTGCCGGCCAGGGAACCAGCTCACGGGTGAAGATGAGCAAGTCGGTCGGGCCAAGATTATCAGCTTGCGCCCAGAGCCCGCCCTGATTCTTTACAAAGGAAACACGCGCCATCCCTTCCGGCCGCGAGTTGGCGTGCGCGAGATCGCGTATGGTTGCGGCGACACGTTCCATTTCGTAGGGCATGGGCACTTCCAGCCGTTCGGCGTCGCGCGCCATGCGCGCCCAATGTCGCTTGAAGGCGAAAGGAACGCCGCGGTAGATCCGGAGCGTCGTGAAGACGCCCCAGCCCATCAGCAGACCGACCTGGCCGGGGGAAAGATGAGCTCCCTCGAGCGGAACGATTCGATCATTGTGAACAATCAAAGAGTCCATGATCCTCGTTTACCGTTTGGCCGCTACGAGTTCGACCGTCCGACAGAGGTTTGGAATTTCTGTGCGAGGCGGGATGAGGGCTCTGGTCCTACCAAGCCACGCGGACGGTCACCGGCTGGTGGAGCCGGATTCGAAAGCGCGTATCCGGCGGCACGTGCACCTCATTACCGCGGGGGATGAGGAAGGTGTAGCCAAGCACGGCGGCGCCGCCGATCGGGAGCGACGCTCCTAACGCCGCCGCGCTCGCCAGTTGCGCTTCGGCGAACGCGAATGTCCCCAGGCCGAAGAAGCCGCCGGCCAGGCGCTTCCAGGAGAATCCCCGGGACCCTCTCAGTTGACCCTCGGAATCGAGTTCCACGGTTTTCGGAAGGGGGCTGTCCAGGCCGCTCAGTCCGGCGGAGCAGGGCTCTTCCTGGCCATCCGGGAGGGTGATGCTATCGAATCTCAGCACCATTTCGGCGGGGCGACGCATGCGGCCGGCGGGCCGAATGCGGGTGATGCGCCCTCCGATCACGCTGCCGGTCGGGAGTGCTACGCGGCCGTTTACGTAGACAGCCTGGAGGAGTTCTGCGGTCACGAGGTCACCGACATGGCTGACCTGCGAGTGGATGCCGGAAAGCAACTGTATTGCAGCTTCGGTCTGCGCCGGCACGGTCAAAACCGCGTTTCGGCCGGACTGCGCGGCATCCTGCGAGGAGAGGGAGGCTCCGGTATCGCCTGAGGGCTCCACGGCGGGCCCGCCGAGCAGGGTTCCCGGTCCGATGAGGATGATCGCCGCGGCGATGAGAAGCGTTTTCCGCATGATTACGACCTCACGCTGAGATTCCACTTCCTGCGTTACCTGGACTTCTTACCATCCGCCCCGGTAGCGGCACATGCCCGCCCTTGGTGCATCGATCTTGTGGCCTCGAAGAGCCGCTTCGATACTGACATTCTCCTCTCCCTGAAGACGAAAATCAAGCGGCGAGGGTAACACCTGGGTAAAGGAATAGTCAAAAAGCGGTAGTCGACAGAGCCGGCGGCACAACAAAAAGGCCCAACCCCAGAGGTTGGGCCAGGATAATGCTGAAGCCGAATCGTAATTACCCGACCTTGGTGACCTTGTCGGCCTGCGGTCCCTTTTGCCCCTGGACCACTTCAAACTCGACAGTGTCGCCTTCCTGCAGGGTCTTGAAGCCTTCACCTTCAATGGCCGAGTAATGAACGAAGACATCCGCTCCGCCATCCTGGCCGATGAAGCCGTAACCCTTGGCATTGTTGAACCACTTCACTTTCCCTTGAAGTCGTGCCACTTGCGTTCCTCCTTGAATTGCTTCGGAGCTGCCGTTGTTTCAGTAGCCTACAAACTAAAAAGCCGAGAACCCGTGTGGATCCTCGGCAGCCTTTCTAAGTTCGCGTTCCCGTACCGAACACCGTGCAAACTCCCGGCAGAATAAATAGCGGAGTGGCCCGAACTTGTCAAGAGAATAGTGTTCTTGCCGGGGCGGCCCGAATTTGACATCCCTCAAATTGTAATTCTCCTCGTTAACAGCAGCCAGTAGAGCCCAACAAGCGTTTTGCCATCCTGAATCCGCCGTGTACGAAGCATTTTGCGGATCTGGGCCAACGTGAAACTTTCGACGCGGATTCGCTCATCGGATTCCGGTCGAGCCTCGCCGCGGGTGAGATCGCGGGCCTCGACCAAATGCATCCGCTCGCTCAAAATGCCGGGGCTGGGGAAGAATTTCAAGAGGGGCTTCAGCCGGCGAGCCCGGTAGCCAGTCTCTTCGAGCAGTTCGCGGCGGGCGGCGGCGCGAAGCGATTCGCCGCGCTCGATCCCTCCCGCCACGAGTTCCCAGAGCGAGCCTCCCGCGGCATAGCGGAACTGCCGCACCAGGAGCACACGCCCATCGCGCAGGCGGGGCAGCACCACAACGGAGCCCGCGTGCCACACCACCTCACGGGTGGCCTCGATGCCGCCCGGCTCTATGACGCGGTCGACCTTGAGCCGGACGACGCGGCCTTCGTAGATGGATTTGCTCGCCAGAATGCGTGCCCGGGATCCCACGCGGAACAACCTCGAGGAATGCTCACTGCCGAGGAGGCTTTTCGTCAATCCGCGAAATCGAATTTCTCGATCATCGCCTTCGACGCCTTGTAATCCTCCGTCGCTTGCAGCGTGTCGCGGTATTTACTGACCTTTTCTTTCAGCTTCGCGTAGCGATCGTGCTTGGCCTTGCAGGCTCCGACCTGGTCTTGGGCGGTGGCCGGGTCGTTCGCCGCCTTCTCAAAGCAGGCGGCCGCGCCGTCCAGAATTCCCGCGCAGAGCGTCAGCTTGGTCAGACAGGTCTTGCGATGAAATCCCCGTTGGAAGGCCTGCAGGTCCTCGCCTTTGACCGTGGCCGTCAGCGCCGTCAAATCTTTGGTGTAGTCGGCCACCATGGTTTCTTCATCCTGGCAGGGTGGCGGTGGCGCCGGTTTTTGGCTGGCCAGACCGGCTGAGACGATCCCAATGAAAAGAGCCCCCAAGAATCCAGTGCGCATGGCAGCACCTCCGAAAGGTCCGAGTGCCCAGAGTGGGAATGGTCGTAGGTAAAACGCCCTCAGAAGCAGGGGGACACCTCGTCTGGGCGGGATACTACCACGGATTGAGGGCCAGGTCGTTCGGACATTTTTGCATGCAGAACAACCGACGGGCGTCGTGAGAGGCGGCGCAGGCCAACGCGGGCTCCTACGGGCTTATTGTCTGTTAATTCGAGATGTAATGTCGTAGAGAAGACTAGACAAATGCGGTTCGTCTGTGGATAATCTCCGCGGTGGTGCACCAGACGAGCGGTATTCCCTCTCAAGTGCCTCTCGGCACCTCTCTAGTGTTTCTCACGCGTCACTGAGACACCGACGTGTAGGGGCGTCGCGGCCGTCTCACACGCGAACTTTTACGTCCCAACTGACTGAAGCTTGCCGGCACAGTCGTGTGCCGGGCAGGCCAATGCGAGCGGAACATATCATGCGTGCCGAAGTGGTGGCGGTTCGGCGCACAGCGCGCTTTGCGCCTCTCATGGCCCTAGGGGCGCTCCTCCTGGCACCCGTGTGCTCGCCCGCCCAGACGGTGCTGGGGACGCAGACCCTTAATCTCAATCTGAACGGGGCAGGACTCATCTATGCGGTTCCCGCCACCACTCCGCTCACCAACTCAGGGACCGTATTCAGCAACTACAACGGCTCTATTTCCATTACCTACCGCGCGCGCACGACTGTGACAACCGGAACAGGAGCCATCACCCTCCAGGCCTTAAGCGGGGATTTCACACCTACGGGGGGCCCGGCCCTTGCGAGCGGTGCGCTCAAATACACGTGCAGCGGAGCTACGCTGGGCACGAATTGCTCGGGCACGCAGACGGTGAGCACTGCTTCAGCAACCAATGTGGTTACGCTTCCTGCGGCGGTGTGCACGGGCGGCGGCTCACTTTGCAGTACCGCCAACCCCAACACGGTGACCATCAATTTCACCCTTACGAATGACCCCCAATACATTGCGGGAACGGGGTATTCAGTAACCTTGACTTTCACGATTAGTGCGACATGAAAACTCTAAGAAGGGAGAAGAAATAATGAAGAAGACTATATTCTTGACGGTTGCGCTGCTGCTCATGGCATCGTTTGCGTACGGGCAATCCAGCACGACCGGCACTACAAGCCTCACCGTGAACGTGGCTGCTGCGGCGGCATTACAGGTCAACACCGCTACAACTAGCCTCACCCAGGGCGGTATCTTCAGCGACTTTACGGGTACGACCAGCCTCACGTACTGGGTACGGACGACTCCCTCCTCCGGATCGGGGACCATTGTGCTCCAGGTCACGAGCGACTTCAGCCCTACTGGCGGCCCCTCAGTTGCCAGCCCTCCCGCCGGCGATTCGCTCACTTACACGTGCACGCTTGGCGGTGTGGGAACGGCCTGCTCCGGCTCACAGACTGCTCTCACAACCGGCACAACGAATGTCGCTACCTTTGGGGCCAACGCGCGTTCCGCCAAGGCGGGGGACAGCGCTTCGGTTTCGTGGACCCTAACCAACGACCCCCAGTACCCGACTGGTAGCTACTCGGCGACCGCTACTTTCACCATCAGCGCGACGTAGCTGGTCAGGCCCTGGGTAGGGGAGCGCTTCGCGCTCCCGCGGGCGGGCAGAGCCCGCCCCTACTCGGCGTGAAGAAGGGAGGCCGGGATGCGCAACCGGATGGTGTTTGCCGCAGCGGCAATGGTCGTCTTCGCTGGAGGGTTGGCGTGGGCTCAAAAGCCAGCGAAACCACGTCAACCCACCCCGGTCGTCTCTATAAGGCAAGCCGCGCAAGGTCCGACTGTTCCCTTCAATGTCCCTCCGGGAACCGCAAGCGTGACGCCGGGCACAGTTAACTTTACTTCGTCTAATCCCGACAGCGGTCCGGTGACGGGCTCGGGCACGACGACGGTCTCATTCCGGACGACCGCCAACCCCACGTTCCGGGTGTGGGCTCAAGCCTCAAGCGCCAACTTCGCGGGTTGCAACAGCCCTCCCGCCAACCAGGTGACGGTGTCTTGCCAAACCGCCACTGCCGGGGTCACGTGCGCTCCGTCGGCTCCCTTGAGCACCGCGGCGCCGCCGGGGGCGACCTTGGTTGCTTCCGGCAGCGGCAACCACAACCCGAATACCATAACGGTGCAATACACCTTCCAGGATGCCTGGAACTATCAAGCAGGTACAGCATGTTCATTAAGCGTTCAATACGTTTATACCGAACCGTAGCCATTCTTCTGGGCCTGCTCACGTTGGGTGGAGCGGCGCCCGCGCGGGCCCAGCTAGGCCTGGGGCTGGTGCCCATGCGCCTCGAGTTGAAGCTGGCGCCGGGGCAGCAACAGTCGGGAACGCTGCGCCTGAGCAGCGAATCAGGAGAGAAGGTGCGCATCCGCGCCGAGGTGCTCGACTTCTACATCGACGACAAGAGCACGCCCCAGTTCTTGCGCGATGTGCCCCAGGAGGCGGCCAACTCCTGCAAGAAATGGCTGAGCCTCAACCCCATGGAAATCGAGATTAGCAAGGGCGGATTCCTGATGGTGCGCTACACGTTGCACCTTCCGACGGAGGTGCCCGAAGGCAGCTATAACTGCGCCGCCGGCTTTACCACCCTCCCTTCGGCTGAGCAACAAACCGCGGGCATGGGGGTGCGGATGGCCGTACGCATCGTCGCCGCCTTTTACGTCCAGGTTGGCTCTCCCGCCGTCCGCGGCCGGCTGAAGGAAATCAAGCTCGAGCCGGCACCACCGGCAAAAGATTCCAAAGTGGCAGGCTGGCAGGCGGTGGTGGTGCTCGAGAATAGGGGGCGGATGTATTACCGGCCCACAGGAAAGATCGAGGTGTTGGACGCCGGGGGCAAGGTGATGGAGACAGCCGATTTCCCGTCCCTCCCCGTCCTACGCGAGCGCGACCAACGCTTCATCTTCCCGCTTAAGTCCGAACTCGCAGCGGGGCACTACAAGCTCCGCGCGGATGTTGACCTCGGCACAGGCGAGATCCAAGAAGCCTCTGCGGACGTGGTGGTGGATGCACCCGAACCAGGGCCCGCGACCCACTGAGAGGGGGAGTGAAAGTTCAGGACTCAGGATGAGAATTAGAAGCCAGGCGGGCTCGCCTTTCTTCATTCTGACTTCCAACTCTTGTCTACTGGATTCTTCTTCCCGCTTCCTTGTTGCTGGTTTCTGGTTTCTCTCCGTGTCTCTGTGCCTCTGTGGCGAGGTCCTTGCCCAGACCACGGGGCAGGCCGAGGCGGGCGCAACGACCAAGCGATCGCCGAGTACAAGACCGAGTTGCAGCGTTCGGGCGAGCATCCGGAGGTCGTCTACCAACTCGGGCATTCCCTGCTCGAGTCGGGCAAGAATGACGAAGCGATCACATA
>JAIQGB010000328.1 GCA_020072905.1 Terriglobia bacterium
AGTGCCTTGGCGATGCGGCCGAGCTGGCCCGGAGTGCTCTCCACCCAGGCCGTAATCTGTTTTGCCTTGGCCATGCTTGTTTCTCCTTCGCAGCGACTGTCGGTAAGAGTTGGAGTGCCCGCGCCCCGTCGGCGCACCAAAATGAGTAGAATAGAGAACTCGGAACTCCCCTCGTATCGGAGCCCCATCCGGCGGGGCAGCCGTCCGGTCCGGAGCGGGCTCACGGGATTAGAGTATCGAGGGGTCGGTTGCAGCGTAAACATAGCGCAGGAAATCCCCTGTGTAAAGTCGCCTGGGCGCGCCCGGTTTCCGGCCTCCCGCGGGGCGCGGCAGATCCGATATCGCGTTCCCTGTTGACCAGGCAGCTAACGGACCGCGCGGCTACCATCTTGACAATCCCGGCAATCCGTGCGAATTGATGATGCCGGGCCGGCACAATTCTGTACGCATCGACCGAGGAGGCGCCGTGGCGCGTCGCACTGAAGAGGTTCACGTGGTGGTTGTGGGCAGCACCAATTTTGACGTGGTGGTCAAAGCCGGCCGCTTGCCCAAAGAGGGCGAGAGCATGCTGGCCACCAACCTGAAGTTCTTCCCGGGCGGGAAGGGTGCGAACCAGGCGGTGGGCGCGGCGCGCCTGGGCGCCCGGACCACTTTCATCGGTTCGGTCGGCCAGGACATGATCGGTGACTTCCTGATTCGGGGGCTCGAGTCCAACGCCATCGACACGACCTATGTGAAGCGCGACGCGCAGCGCAGCACCGGTTGCGCCCTCATCATGCTGTTTCCCAACGGCAACAACTCGATCGTCGTGGACCCGGCCGCCAACTTCTCCTTGACTCCCGCCGACATTGAGCGCGCGGCAGAAGTGATTGCCCAAGCCGACGCGCTTTCGACGGTGCTGGAGGTTCCGCTGGAGGTCGTGGAAGCGGCGCTGCGCACGGCGCGCAAGGCAGGCATTCTCACCGTGCTCGACGCCGGGCCGCCGCGCAACTGTCCCCCCGAGATTCTGAAGCTGGCGGATATTGTTTCGCCCAACGAGACGGAGCTGGAACAGCTGACGGGCGAAGAAATCTCCGGCCGCGTTTCGGCGCGCGAAGCGGCGGAGAAACTCCTCGACCTCGGGGTGAAGACGGTGGTCCTGAAGCTGGGCAGCGACGGCTCGATGCTCGTCACCGGCAAAAGCTCAAAGCACTTTCCGGCCTGCAAGGTGCGCGCCGTTGATCCCACGGCCGCCGGCGACGCCTTCACGGCCGCGCTCACCGTGCAGCTTGCCCAGGGCGCCAAGATGGATGCGGCGATTCGCTTCGCGAACCTGGCCGGGGCGCTGGCCGTCACCAAGCTTGGAGCGCAGCCTTCACTCCCCACTCTGGAGGAAGTGGAGGCTTTCGCGGCCCGCGCGGCGAAGACCCCTTGATCCTTCCTCATCGAGTGGCGGCGCGATGAAGAAATTCCTGGAACTCAGCCATCCACAGCGCCTCGAACGCGGCGGGTCGTTCCCGGGGCGGGCGTTTGCGGAAATCAGCTGAGCGTTTGGAGTCATGGAGGCGGACATGAAGAAGCGATTATTCCTCGCAGCGCTCTGCGGCGCCCTCCTTCCCGGCGCGGTGGCACGAGGCGGAGTTCCGCCGGAACTCGCAGCGCACCCGCCCATAGCGGCTGCCAAAGCGGCAGATCGCGACGCGGTCCCGGACGCCTACACCGCGACGAGCCAATTCCAGCGCATTGTTGTGGTGAGGCTCAAAAACCAGGTGGATATGCTGGCGGGCCTGCGGCAAGCGGTGGCGCGCGAAAAGATCAAGAACGCGGTCATCCTGAGCGGCGCCGGGTCGCTGGTGAGCTACCACGTCCATGTGGTCAGCAACACCACGCTCCAGGCCACCGAGGCTTTCTTCCAGGAGGAAGGCCCCTTCGATCTGCTCACCACCAACGGTTACATCCTCGAAGGCCGCGTGCACGCCCACATTTCGTTTGCGAACCCGCAAAAGGCCCTGGGCGGACACCTCGAGCCTGGCACGCGCGTCTTCACGTTTGCGATCATCACGCTCGGCGTGCTCGACGATAAGGTCGAGATGAAGAGGTTCGACGATCAGACCTGGTGGTGAGCCTGCGGGCATCGCTGCGGATTTGATAGAAACGGGTGCTGACCTCTCAGGCTCGGGAAGGGAGCGCCTCTATCGAGAGTCGCGCGTTCAGCGCTGAGGCTATTTTGAGCAACGTCTTCAACTCCACGTTGTCGCCGCGTTCCAGACGCGAAATCACCGCGGGGCTCGTCTGGATTTTGGCAGCCAACTGTGTCTGCGTCAGACCACGCTTCTCGCGCAGTTCAGCCACGCGAACCGCGATCCTCAAGTCGTCAAGACCCTCTTTATAAGCACGACGGACTTGGGGGTTTCGCAAGGCGCGTTCCTTGAACTTTTGATATTCAGTCTTCTTCCTCATTGGTCCTTCCTTTTCATCTCTTGATCTTGAGCCATCCTTCGCTTGGCAATCAAGATGTCCTGGAGGGGCAACTTCGCGGTTCGCTTTGCCAGCATGTGAAGGAGCACGAAGGTCCGCGTGACGTCGCCATAGTACAGAATGCGATAGAGCGCCCGACCATAGTGGACCCGCAATTCACGAAGCGGGCCCTCGACCTGACTCGAATACGGGAATGGCAGGTGAGGTCCTCGCTCTTCCAGCATTCGGAGCACTTGCAGGACCTTTCCGAGCTGATCCTTGGGCAGTTGATGCAGAACGTCTCCGACCGGGTAGCGGCCCGCTTCATCGGCGTAAAATTCAACCTGCCACGCCATATCTTAAATGATATACCAGATACGATAGTCTGGCAAGGATATTCGGTTGATGGCGGGCAACGGCGGGGAAGAACCTCGGTTTTCCGCTATTTCAGGA
The DNA here is from genome assembly GCA_020072905.1 of Terriglobia bacterium. Classification (GTDB taxonomy): domain Bacteria; phylum Acidobacteriota; class Terriglobia; order UBA7540; family UBA7540; genus JAIQGB01. The sequence goes on from JAIQGB010000328.1 coordinate 2,890, forward strand.
TCAGGTTACCCAGAAAGCCGCGGTTTTCGCCACTCGCGTCAAGCACGCGAATACTGACGCGGAAGGCGCCGTCGGGAACGGGCACGGATTTCTCCAGCTTCACCACCTCGCGTGGATCGACGGCCTGGAGGTTCTCCCGGCTGAGTTCCTCACCCATCACGCTATAGAAAACCGCCTCGAGCGTTCCGGGGACGAACACACCGAAGACGCCCTTCAAGTTCACTTTTCCGCCCTCGACCTTGCCGGAAAGCGGCTCGCTGACGGCGCCCACATAGGCGGCGTCGCGGACGGGATTGGTGATGCGGGTCGGCGACCAGTAGATCGGGAAAGAATACTCCTCGCCCGGGTCGAGCTGGGCGTAGGGGCTGAGGAGCTCCGATTCGAGGAAGTAGGGCGTCTTCTTGGGGTCATCCGGCAGAACTTGATCGTACACCCCGCGCGAAATGGTTCCCGGGCCGTCGTTCCAGGACTCGACGGACGCGCCGTCGGGATACTCCATGCCGGGGAAGTATTTGAAATTCTCCACCAGCCCGATATCTTTCTGGCCGTTTACCACGGCGTACCAGCCGCGGTCGGAATCCGCCGCAATTTTGCCCACGCGGTAGAGGTAGTGGATGCGCAGAATCCGGCCGCCGTGCAGGACTTCGTAACTCGGGTGGCGGACGTCGCCGTAGGGCTTGTAGTAGCCCTCGGGGTATTTGCTCTGCGGGTTGAGCGGCACGTACATGTAAAGCTCGGGATTCGGCTTGGAAGGATCCTTCGCGTCGGCGGCGTCATTCTGGATGAGGTGCCAGATGCCCCAGCGGATTTGCCGCTTCGAGATGTTGCGCATCACTTGCTCGACTTTGATGCGCGTGGTGTTGGCGTAAACGTGAAAGGTCCGCACAAACTGCACGCCCGTGCGCGGGTCTTTGGGGCTGGTGACTTTCACCGCCACTTCGCCGGCATTATTGCTGGTGATTTCTGAATCGTACTTGCTGCCGTCCAGAATGTAATAGGGAATGCTCGGCCATTCGTTGTCGTTGTTCCAGCCTTCCGGGCCAGGCCAGACCTTGTCGCCGCCGTAATTGGCCCAGCCGGCTTTCAAGTTGTTCTGCTCGGGGGGCATCACCTTGCCGGCCAGGTCGGCGTTCACGAAAAAGTATTCCTGGTCGCCGAGCTGGAGCTGAATGGCGCGCCCGCCAAGTTCCGGGGCGATGTCCAGCGTGATCAGACCGTTCGTCAGGCGATAAACGTTCCAGCCCTTGTATTGTGTTCTTTCGACCTTAGCAGGGAATGAAGCAGCAGGTGATGCCATGGCAAGCCTCGTGGAAAGCAATGGAGATTCGCCCGGGCCGGTCGAAAGCACCAGCAGAGCGGCAGAAAGGGCGAGGAAAATCGCGAAGACGACGCGATGGCTTCGGGTCATCGGTTGCACCTCCGGCGGCCGCAGGCTTATCAAAAGCCCGTGGGGACGATCCAATAACTGGCCTTGAACGTCTTGCCGGGCTCGAGCGTGAGGAGTCCTTGGAACTTGCCTTCGTGCTCGAGGTTGAAGGCGTTGGCCGGGCCGGTCATCGGCTCCAGGCAGATGAGCGTGTTATCGAGCGGCGCGTAGACAACCGCATAATCGTACTCCTTGCTGTAGAGCACTTCGATCTTCTCGGTCTGGCCTTTCGTCCAGATGTGCCCCAGACCCTTCGCGTCACGATCGAGATCGGAAAAGCCGGCGTCAACAAAGGCGTCGCCGAGCTTCACGCCCCGGGTTACGCCGGGCAGGAATCTCTCGGTCGGCTCCGTTTCTCCGGTGGGAATCAGCTCTCTCTCCGTAAGCCAGTGTTTCTTCGCGCCGATGCTCACCGTCCAGCCAGCGCGGGGGCCGTCGGGGCGGAAGTAAGGGTGATAGCCGAAGTGGACAGGCATCACGGAGTTGCCGACGTTGGTCACCTGCGTCGTGCATTCCAGTTTGCCGTCCTTGAGCCGATAGGTGATTTCATAGACGTGCGCGAAGGGGAAATTCGCCATCAGGTCAGGGTATTTGTAGAACTCCAGCCGCGAGGTGATGAACGCCCCAGCGGCCTCCGAGCCGCCGCTTTTGACGACTTCCGTCCGCGTGGTAGCGGTCGAGCCAGAAAATGGCGCTGGAGAGCAGGAAACTGCGCACCTCGGTGCGCCCGTAATTGAAAATGTAACTCTTCCAGTCGGGATGAAAACCCATCCCTGGAAGGATTCGGGAGCAATCAACACATCCTTGCCGTTGGCCTTGAATTCGTAGGCAAAGTTGCCGATATCGGGCACGAGGCCGACTTCCATCTTGCGCGCCGAGTCGCGCAGGTGGTACGTCACGTGGCCTTCGACAGTCTTCTTGGTGACCGAGTAGTTGCCGGTTTTCTTTGCTGCGGCCTGTTGTCCCACGGCGAAACCTCCTTGCGCCAGCGTCAGGATGGCCAGCGGCAGGATAAGCAAGATGCGACGATCCCTCATGTTGGACCCCTTTCCCAGCGTCGGCCTGGGAATTTACTCCCCCAGCGCCGCAAGCTGATGCGCCAGGTCGCGGACGGCAGGGTAGAGATGGCGATAAACCTCGTACTGGCGGTCGTAGAGCTGAACGTTCGCCGCCAGCGGCGCCAGGCACTCGCGGATCTGAATCGCTTCGCGCGCTGATTCCTCGACGGAGGAGTAGATTCCCGCGCCCACGCCCGCCAGCAACGCCGCGCCGAACGCCGAGCCTTCGGAGGTGCGCAGCGTGACGAGTTCCTTGCCGTAGATGTCCGCCTGGATCTGCCGCCAGAGGAAGCTGCGCGAGCCGCCGCCGGAGGCGCGGATCTGCTCGACGGGAATGTCCAATTCCTTGAAGATTTCGAGTGAATCGCGCAGGCTGAAAGCCACGCCCTCGAGGATGGAACGAATCAAGTGTCCGCGCGTGTGCCCTGCGGTCAGGCCGAACCACATGCCGCGCGCGCGGGCGTCCAGGTGCGGCGTGCGCTCGCCCATCAGGTAAGGCAGCCAGAGCAGGCCGGCGCTGCCGGGCGGGATTCTCTCCGCTTCCTTCATGAACAGGTCGTACGAGTCCACGCCGGTCTCGCGCGCATACCAGGCTTCCGAATGGCCGAATTGTTCGCGGAACCAGCGCAGCGAAAGCCCCGCGCCCTGCGTCACGCCCATCACGTGCCACTTGCCCGGCACGGCGTGGCAGAAAGTGTGGATGCGCCCCTGCGGATCGAGCTTGGGAGCGTCGGTGTAAGTGAAGATCACACCCGAAGTGCCCAGCGTCGCCGAAGTCAGTCCCGGCAGGACGATGCCGTTGCCGACCGCGCTGGAGGCCTGATCGCCACCGCCGCCCACCACGGGCGTTCCCGCCTTGAGGCCAGTGACGATGGCCGTTTCCCGGGTAATCCGGCCGGTGATTTCCGGCGACTCGTAAACGCGGGGCAGAATCTTCGCATCGATTTCGAGCGCCCCGAGCATCTCCGCCGACCAGCGGCGGTTGGTGACGTCGAGGAGGAGAGTTCCCGAGGCGTCGGAAACGTCCGTGGCGAACTCGCCGGTCAGGCGGAAGCGCACGAAGTCTTTGGGAAGCAGGAACTGCGCGGCGCGCTCGAAGATTTCCGGCTCGTTGTCGCGCACCCAAAGGATTTTCGGAGCGCTGAAGCCGGTCAGGGCGGGATTCGAGACCAGACGAATCAGCCGGTCAGAACCCACCTTGTCGGCGATCCAATCGCATTGCGCCTGGCTGCGCTGGTCGCACCAGATGAGCGACGGCCGCAGGACGGCGTGCGTCTTGTCGAGCAGCACCACACCGTGCATCTGGCCGGAAAGGCCGATGGCGGCGATCTCGCTGCCCGCCACCCCTGCAGCCCCGAGCGCGGCGCGCACGGCGTGTACGGTGGCTTCCCACCAGTCGGCGGGGTCCTGCTCCGCCCAGCCGGGCTTGGACATGCGCATGGGCTGGTGGTCGCCCGTCGCCGCGCCCACCACGTGCCCGTCGGCACGGACGATGACTGCTCGGGTTCCAGTCGTTCCAACATCGATCCCCATTACGCACGACATCGATCGTGGCACCATTTGTGAGAGGTTGACTTTTCAATCGTATTGCGTACCATAAGAACAACGTACAGCGCTGCTCCAATCGGCCAGGAGGAAGGTCAATTGGCCTCTACTCTCGAACGCCCCTCGCCGATGAAGGCCCTAATCCTTGCGTGGCTACCAGTCTTTTTCCTTCCTCTGGCGGTATTTGGGTTCGCCGGACCGTGCGAGGCCCCGCGGTCTGCTTTTTGGGCTATCCTGGTTATACTCATTTCCTCTGCGGCGCTTATTTGCGAAGTTCGGGCCGTGCGGACGCTTGTTACACCCGTGGTAGTTTCGGGCACGAGGGCAAGAATCGCGCTCGTGGTCTCTGTCATACCGGTGCTCCCTGTGGCACTTCTTAGCGGTCTCTTCTTCGTCAATGCGGCACTTAGCGGCCTCGTCATGACCCTGTATCATTAGCGCATGACGGGCTGCCCTGACTGGGCCGTGCCTACCCGACCACCTTCTCCCACCGCCGCGATTTCGAAGACCTTTCAACCGCGTCGAGGACGGCTTGAACCTTCGTGCCGTCGCGGAAGTTCGGCACCGGCATGCGGTCTTCTTCGAGGCAGGTGAGGAAGTCGTAGAGCGCGTGGACGAACGTATGCTCGTAGCCGATGATGTGCCCGGGCGGCCACCAGGCGCCGACGTAGGGATGGGCGGCCTCGGTCACCAGGATGGTTTTGAATCCCTGCTGAACCGACGGCTCGGTGCGATCGAAAAACTGCAGTTCGTTGCACTGCTCCATGTTCCACGCCATGCTTCCCTTGCTGCCGTGGATCTCGAAGGCGTGGTAGTTTCGCCGACCGCCGGCAAAGCGCGTGGCTTGGAAGACGCCGATGCTCTTGTTTTTGAAATGCGCCAGGAAGCAAGTGTCGTCGTCCACGGTGACCTTGCCTTTTTTCCCCCCGGCGCCCTTGGAGCCCCAGGCGCCGGAAGGGTCTTCGGCGAGCGGCCGCTCCTTGATGAAGGTGGTCATCTCGCCCGCGACCTCGGTGATGTCGGAGTTCAGATACTGCGAAAGGTCCGAGGCATGTGCACCGATATCGCCCAAGGCGCCCGAGCCCGCGTATTTGTTCTCCAGGCGCCAGACCAAGGGAAAATCCGGATCCATGATCCAGTCCTGGAAGTAGGCGCCATGGTAGCGGTAGATTTGCCCCAGGCGGCCTTCCTCGATCAGCCGCTTGGCGAAAGCGACGGCGGGCACGCGGCGGTAGTTATAATTCACGTAGTGCTTCACGCCCGCCTTTTGGACGGCGCGCAACATTTCCTTGGCCTGGGCCAGGGTGTTGGCCAGAGGTTTTTCGCAGATGATGTGCTTGCCCGTGGCCGCGGCGGCCAGCACCATAGGGTGATGGAGATATCCGGGCGTGGCGATATCCACCACGTCGATATCCTTGCGCGCGATCACCCGCTCCCACTCGCAGTCGGACTCCTCCCAACCGAACTGGCGCGCCGTGGCTTCGAGTTCTTCCGTGCAGGCTTTGCCGCACAGCAGCTTCATCCGAAACGACAACTTGCCGGGGAAGAATCTCCTCACCTGGCGGTAAGCGTTCGAGTGCGCCTTGCCCATGAATTTG
>JAIQGB010000329.1 GCA_020072905.1 Terriglobia bacterium
CAGTTCACGCGCCGATAACTCCGCAGGCTGGCCCTTGTCTTCCTCAGGGGCTAGCACGATCCGCCACACCCGCTCCAACCAGCGGCGCACGCCCGGTACACACCATTCGCGATACCCGCCCTGCCGACCGCGCCACGCAGGAAGTGGGCCTCTATGTCGGCCCGCGCGTCGACTACCTCACCGCCGAGCGGAACATTTTCTCCACCAACCTCAAACGCGCCATTCAGGACGAATCGAGCGGAGAACACAATAAGATCGACCATCCCTCCTTGCAGCGATAGACGCCTTCCGGCTCGACACCACGCACGCCGAGGATCGGGCCAGCCCGTTACCTTTCTGTCGTGCCGACACAATATGGCTTGACAATTACTCATCCGTTTACTACTGTCGCCTCTAACGAGTTACATTTCTTCGCCCCTCTTGGGGTCAGGAGGATGGTCAGCGGAAAGATTTCCCGTAACCGATCCTTCCCACGTCCCTTCAGCCGTAGCTCCCCCGGATCGGGCAGGCTTTTGCGGTAGACGCGTTTCCAACTCCTCGAGCTCCCCGAGTGGAGGGGGAATGGCTTTGCCCACCAAAGCACATACCGATTTCCGCCGCAGCGTTGGGTCCAGCGCGAAGCACGCTCCGCCAAAGCGCACCCGATCGAAGCGGGCCACCGAGGAACTGGCTCTTTGGGTGGTGCTCGTCGTGGTCGCCGTGACCCTCATTAGCACGTTGCTCGGGCGCGCCTGCTGAAAGCGTCCGCTGCCTCGCCACCTCCTGCCAGCGCTCGCCAGACTGTCCCTTGACCACACTGGGCAAGTATGATAGCCTACTACCGGCCGGCCGATGGAGGGCACCGACGTACGCCGCCCCACCAGGGCAGAGAGAATCCGCCGCGACAGGCGGCGCGATAAGGCAATCAGGGGCCCCCCGAAGCTTCCGGATGCTCCCAGTTTCGATTTTCAGCTCGAGGAACGAACCCACAATGTCCTTTAGAATCAATAAATCCATCCAGAAACGAACCCAAAGTCAGAGGACAGCATTCCGTCTCGTCGGGACAACGGCGGATCAATGGACAATATGTCCCCATACTTGGCGCTTGATTCCTGCCGCGACAGCCGCACGCCGAGGGCGCGGACTTGGATCCGTAGAGGCAATCAGCTGGCAGGCTAGACGGCGCGGGCGGGGTGGAAAAAGTGGAAGAGCATCCAGCCGACGGTGGCGATGCCGGCGACGAGGAGCACGGCGAAGATGGCGAACACCGTCCACTGCCCTTCTACGGGCAGAGTGTGTGGATCGAAGTAAGGCCGCAGGTAGGCGATGCGCACCAGGTGGCGAATGACGGCCATCAGGCTGACGGTACCCAGGATGGCCACCGAACTCGCCGCCAGGCTCTTGCGCGCGGCGGCCATGGCAAGCACGGCGAGCACCACGGCGACGACCAGCAGCGCGGTCGCCAGACGGTCGCCGCCGAGGAAGATGCCGCGGATCTCCGCGGGCAGGCTGAAGAGAAACCACAGCCCCACCAGGAACTGCAGGCCCGTCCCCGCCTGAAACCAGCGCAGCCCGTAGCGATGGGCCCAAACGGCGAGTTCCGGCGCTTCCGCCTTCCAAGAGCGCGCCAGGATGGCGAGGCCCAGCCCGGCAACAGCGAGCGCCGCCAGAAAGAAGTGCGTCAGCCGCGCAAAGACCAGAGGGCTGTTCGAGCCTAGATAGTTGCCTACCGCGCCCGCCAGAAAGCGCGCATAGAAATCCTGCGGCTGCTGCATCAGGCTGATGTTCTCGACGAAGGTCTTCATGACGTACAGGAGGAGGAGCGCGGTCAGCAGAATCACCCAGAAGGCGCGGGGGCCTAGCTCCTCCTGTTGCATGGTGAACCAGTAGATGCCGTAGTAGGCGAGCATGACCATCAGGACGATCGCCAGCCACGACCAAGCCATCAGCACCGAGGAGGTATAGAAGAGTTGCCCGTAAAGCAGTTGGAGGAAAAGCAAGGGGGCGACCCCTAGAGTGATCGTGAACGCCACAACGGGCGGCATGGCCCGCGTCGCGCGCCGCGCCAACTCGCGGTGATGGGTGTGGCGCCGGCCGAGATAGCTGGAGATGCTCAGAATCACCGCGCCGCCGACCAGCAAGTTCATCGGCACCAGGTGCAGGATGAAGGTAAAGACCAGGAGGAGTTGGACGAGCCAGGCCGGCGCGGGAAGCGGAATCGGCACGGGCGCGGGGATGACCGGATTCATGGCTTGCTGGCTCCAGGGGATGCGGCAGGCGTTTCGGCCTGCACGCCGGGGCTCCCAGGTTCGCGTGGGGCAGGCTGCGGATTCAAGCTCAACAGCCAGTCGCGCAGCGCCTGACGTTCCGCATCGGTTCCGACAAACGGCGGCATGAAGCCCTTGAGTTCGTTGAGGTGCAGAAGCTGGTACTCGATCATGTCCGAGCTCCAGCCCTTGACCGCGAAGCGAATGCTGTTGTAGCCATCCACAGTATGGCAACTGGCGCACTGCACGCGAAAGACTTCTCTCCCGCTCTCCAGGGGCTTCAGCGGATCCACTTGGTGATGGCGCACGAAGCGTGCCGACTCCAGCACGCCCTGCTGGCGGACGCGGCTCAGGTCCGCGACGCGCAGCGTGTTCGCGTACATGTAGTTGTAAATGATGTAGGGCTTGCGTACGGCCTCGCGCACCCACTCGGTGACGCCGGTCGTCGAGAGCGCCAGCACCGCGATGACAAAGGCGAACGTCAGGTTGAAGTAGCGCGGGTGCTGGTAAGGTCCGAAGTACGTGAACGTCACGACCAGGGCAGAGAAGAAAATGGAAAGTCCGGCAAAAATGGTGACGGCGGGTGCGGCGCCCATGGAGATTTCGCGCGCCATTGGCGGAAGCGTGGAGATGTACCAGACGCCGGCGAGCGGGATGATCAGCGTCCCGACCAGGACCCACTTGGCGGCGTAGCGGACGACTTCCGTGCGCAGCGCGATGTCGCGCAGAGTGGACGCGGTGACGAGACCGTAAACGCCCGCGAGCGCCACCGAAACCGCCGTGCGCACCACACAGGAAGGCAACATGCTGGGATTGAAAAACGCCGTCCAGAAGCTGGGCGACTCGATCCAGCGGCCCGGGGTCAGCATGAACGCCAGGATGCCGTTGATGACAAACAGACTCAGCCACGCGCTGGCGAAATAGATCCAGCCGACCATGAGGTGCGTCTTGGGGTCGAGCCGGTCCCAGCCATAGTAGTAGATGAAAGCGGCCGCGATCTCGACGATGAAGAAGACCCACTCAATCGCCCAGCCCCAGACGAAGACGTGGATGAGAGTGGCCGTCGCCTCGGGATTGACCAAGCCGATCGACCACCAGATGCCCACTCCGCTCACGGCGCCGAAGACCAGCACCACCAGCACGAAGAACTTGGAGTGGGACTTGACGTAGTCGAGCAGAGCCGCGTTCTTTTCGCGGTAGGCCTTGCGCTCGGTGATGGGCAGGAAGAGGCCGCCGCCCACGGCAAAGTGCGAAACAAAAACGTGCAGAATGGCGATGATGCCGATGACGAGTCCGCCCCCCAGCATGGGCGGCTCCCAGACAGGATAGTTCATCGACGTTCCGTGGCGAGGCGGGTCCGGAAGGAAATCCGTATGCTATTCTGCGCGCTCCAGGATTGCAACCGAAATCGTGCCCGGCGCGGCCACGAGATAAGACGCCAGCTTGTTCGCGCCCCATGCTGGGCCGAAAGGAGAAAGGAGTATGGCAACGGTGGCGGCTGGCAAAAACGCTCCACCCTTCGAGCTGAAGGGCACGAATGGGAAACTCTATCGGCTCGGTGAAGCGCTTCAGCATGGACCGGTCCTTGCAGCCTTTTTCAAGGTGTCCTGCCCGACCTGCCAGTACGCCTTCCCTTTCGTCGAGCGGATCTATCAACAACTCCGCCCGCAGGGCGTCCAGGTTTGGGGCATCTCGCAGGACGACGCACGGGCGAGCGAGCGCTTCGCCCGCGAGTACGGGGTCACCTTTCCCATCCTCATCGACGATTACCCCTACGAGACTTCGCGCGCCTACGGACTGCGCTATGTTCCGACGCTTTTTCTGATTCTGCCCAGCGGCCAGGTGGACCTCATGAGCGACGGCTTCGCGCGCACCGATCTGGTCGAAATCCAGAAGCGCCTTGCCAAACACTACTCGGTTGCACCGCCGGCGCTCTTTCTCCCCAACGAAAGAGTCCCAGAGTTCAAGCCTGGCTGAGGGTCAAAAAGCTAGGCCTGGTCGAGGCCGGAAGAACAGGGAACAGGTTACAAGGAGCAGGGAACAGAGCGGCACGGGAAAGGAAGCAATTGAGCCCGCCTATGCCTCGGCTTCCTGCTCGAGCAACCGCTTCTTGTGCTTGGGGGGTTTGCGCTGCGGCGTTTCGTGCCGCTGGACGGCGGGGGGCGCGCCCAGGGCGAGTCTCGCCCGGCGCTTCACTTCCTTCGTGGCCCGGAACGGCTTGGGCTTGCGAGGTTTTGTGGCCACACGTCGGCCTTCGAGTGAGATGCCGGAAAAAGGAAACTGGCGGAAGTGTGTCGGAATCGAACCGACCGGTCCTGCAAAGCAAGACCCGCAGGATTTGAAGTCCCGGACGGACACCAGCCCGCATGCACTTCCGCTCTTGAGTTTGCATTAGGTAACGCGTCGCCCGCAAGACGAATTGTGGCGGGCTTCGCAAAAGCTGTGAGATCTCGCCGGACTCGCCGCCGTCGTCCTCTAGCGGCCTAGGGTCAGCAGCAACGAGGATTCCATCTGGACACGCTCTTCAAAGCTTGGCAGAATGAGAAATCGAGACCGAGGGACTTTGGTGGGCGGCCGAACAACAGGAGTTCTCCCTCCCCCCTGTAACCTGTTCCCTGCTCTCTTCGGGGCGTGGCGCAGCCTGGTAGCGCGCTTGCCTTGGGCGCAAGAGGTCCCCGGTTCAAATCCGGGCGCCCCGACCAACCAACCCGTTTAGTGTCACTGAATTAGCACCTTCGGTCGAACCTCCTCCCCTGCCCGTTGGGGAGCAGAAGGGAGCAATAGCGCAGCAATCTGCTCCACAGCCTTTCGCTCCGCCTCGAGTAGCGGGTAAGTGTAAATCATGGTGGTTTCCACGCTCGCATGCCCGAGCAGATATTGCAGCACGGGTAGCGGAACCCCGCTGTTTCCTCCGGAAGTCGAAAACGTGTGACGGAGGGAGTGCCAGCCGAAGCGCGGAATGCCGAGCTGGTCACACACGGGCCAGAGCCTCCGACGAAGCAGGTCGCGGTCGTAGTACGGTTTTCCTGCATCGTTCGGAATAACCCACTCGAACTCCCAAGGCCGAACAGCAAGCCAGCCCTGGAGCGCCTCGAGAAGAGCAGAGGCGATCGGTAAACAACGGTCACCGGCTGCCGTCTTTGGAGCCTCCTGGACAACGCCCCGATAGACGTTGCGCCGGATATGGAAAAACCGGCCTTCGAGGTCGAAGTCCTCGACCCTCAGCCCCAGGATTTCTCCAATCCGCAGCCCCGGAAGCAACCCGAACAGAAAGATCGTCCGGAGCTCCTGGTCTAAGGTTTTGAGCAAGTCGGAAATCTGCGGGAGGGTTAGCACCCGAGACTGCCGGACCTTCTTCATGGTTGGCATTTCCAGGTTGCGAGCCAGATTCGTTGCTATCATCTCTCTTGACATCGCCGCCCCGAAGAATTTGCTCAGCATGTTGCGGAAGTGCCGCACAGTCTGCGGGGAGTAGTTCTCGCGCTCCTTCAAGTTGATGAAGTCTTGAACCTCTCCCCGGATCAGGTCACACAGCGGACGCTTGCCAAAGTAAGGCAGCAGATGTTTCTTTCCCAGATAGCAGTACATCTGCCGCGTTGAGATTTTGCACCTTCCGACGACTTCTGAAACGAAGTAACTATTCCAGAAGTCCGCAAAAGTCATAGCCGATTGCGGGCGCCGAGTGCCGCTGTTGATGTCGCGTAATTTCTGGACGGCTTCGGCCTTCGCCTGCCGTTTGCCCGCCAATGCACCGAGCACCACGGAACGCTGCACTCGCTTGATCGTACCGTCCACCGCTCGGACATCCTCACGGTAACGGAGAACAAAGTTCCTGCCTTTCTTGATAATCCAACCGTTCTGAAAGCGACGACGAGTCATACGAGTTTCCCTTCCTTCGTTGACTCGCCCGTCCTTTCCTGCGTCGCCCGAGATTATATTCCCGGCGTCAACCAACGTTTTCGTTTCCTCTTCGCTGCCGTTCGAGCCAAGCCAATACATCTCCTTCGCGAAATCGCCAGTACTTGCCAAGCTTGAAGCCGGGGAGGCGCTGAGATGAACGTTTACGCGTTTTTTCATAGACCCACGACCTCGGCACTTTCAGCCGATCTGCGAGCTCCTCGGGAGTAATAAGTTCGTCTCGCCCCAGATCGTTCATCTCGCGCCGCCCGCCGTTTACGCACACGACGGCCAGTCCGGGTTCTTCGACTACGTCAAGCGGACGTCTCGGCCTTCGACCCCCAGCGGGGAAAGACTGAATCTTGCTTTGATCGCGCCGATCGGCTCGTCACGCCTCTTGAACATACATACCCGCGCCTTAGTTTCATCGCCTGGAAGATCTCCAACGAATTGCTTATTGACATAGATCACGACGCTGGTGTGAGTTGGCTTCACCCTGCGTCCCACATGAGCGTCAAGAACTCCGAAGAAAGCAGTTCTCACCCATCTAGGCTATGCAGCTCCTGCAGGTCCGCGTGTGCCTCAGCATCAACGCTTCACCCTCGCTTACTCTTCTGGGGCTGCGCTGCCCGCCTCTGCCCTGGCTGGCGTCTCTCCTCGCGTTCGGCGCGCGGCCACTGCCCAATACTCGCGAATCCCTTGTAGCCCCCCGACGCTTCTGGGAGCCATTCACCTCGCTGCAACTGCTTGAGCCGCAGCAAGAGTACCTTCGGGTAGCGCAGCCCCATGGGGTGCATGCCCCTTCGGTTTCTGACGCCGCGATGCGCTCATCGTGGCGCCACATGGCCCTCGAGTTTTTGACAAACGCAATGGCGGGTCGGGGGACCCGTCCTTATCACTCGGGTGATCGGCCTGGAGCTCTCCGAGATTTTCGATCGGTGACTATCACGCCCAGACAGACGAAGGGAAGGTCAATGGCCGCTCCCCACGATGCTCCACTGTCCGCGTCATCCCTTTGCGGCGTCAGGATAGCTGACCAATTTCAGTGTTAGGGTTTTCGGCTAACGCTCTGAGGGTAAGGCAGAATCGCCGTCGCCTTTTTTTCGCAATACGCCACCACCAGGCGGTGCTCCATCCTTTGAGACCGACAAGCGGCATGGGAACCCACTTAGCCTCATTCCGACGTGAGAATGAACCGCTGTAGGTTCGATTCTAACCGCTGTCAGATGCGACAGCAGTGAGGCGTTATGCCGGGAAAAATGCACACATCGGCAGAGCTTTGCGAGACCATCTGGAAGTCGCTCACTGCCGCTCAAAAGACCAAGATCATGAGCATGCACCTTGCCTCGGTCCTCCGCCGGTTTCGTTTTGCCTCGGCGCAGCACGGCAACTTTTTCTGCCTCTGCAGGAGACCATTCAGGCTGAAGTACCACCTCGCCATGCACCAGCGCACCTGCGCTCAGTGGAAGGCTGAAGCTCGGCATCGTCCTCTAAGGTGGACGCCAGGCCAGCGGCTCCCCACTCGGAGAGTAATGGCGCAATTCCTAGCGTGCTCCCTGGAACAAAAGCAACTGGAGCGGCACTGCAAACCAGCGAGTACTGAGGATTAGTTTGAGAGGCTTAAGTGGAGAAAACCTAGATCAGTCTCAGAAGGGCTGAAGACGCACGCCGCCTCGGGGCGCGTCCTGCGAGCGAAAAACCCGGCGTGCCACGACCCCCGCACCAGCACGGATGAAGGCGAAGGCCCGTAGGCTCATACGGAGACTGGGTTGGTCTATAATAGCAGGACCTATGGACCAGCTTCTCACTAAAGCCCCGACCCCCGAAGTCAACACATCGCCCAAGTCTGTTCCTGCCAGGTATCGCGCTTACCGGTTTAGAAAGATCAAACCGCAGCGCTGTTCCTGTGGAATGTGGGTAGTCTGGCCCCAGGGTATAGTCCACCAACGGAGCAGAACCCATAAGCTTGCCCCCCAAGTTCGAAAGCTTCATAACCAAGGAGTGAGCAACCTCGAAATCTCGCGCCGGCTGGATATAGTCCACATCAGCGTCCTGAACATCCTCCGGTGTTTCAACCGGAACAGGATACTACCCAAACCCGCCTTTCCAGTTCCGAGGCGCTGTTCCTGCGGGATGTGGGTTGTCCACCCCAACGCCGAGCAGCATCGGCTGGGCGAACTTCACAAGATTGCACGGGAAGTTGAACGGCTGAACAAGAAGAACCTGACCCGACAGCAGATTGCCCGGAAGCTGGGGACAAATCACGACAAAGTCGTAAGCATCCTGAAGCGTCTCAAAAGGCCGGTTGCAGGTTCTTAGCCGTGAGTCGCCTTACCAAGTCGCAGGCCAAACAGTTCTTCGCCCAGTCTCTGACGATGTGGAAGCAACGGAACGCGAAGGATTGGCGTATCACTCCGGACGAGGCTGTGCGAAAGCATTATCCCTGCCTAGCAGTGTAGAGCGGCACCCCATTTTCTGGCCCACATTGAGAGTGAGTTTCCGGCAAAATGATCCGCCCTCGATTTCCGTCTTGAGGCCGAATTCTCAGCTTTGTGGTACCACAAAGGTCGGCTGTTGCCTGATCGAGCCGAGG
>JAIQGB010000330.1 GCA_020072905.1 Terriglobia bacterium
GGGATGGAGAAGAAACTGAAGTACGGCGGGGACAACTATCAGACAGGATTTCCCGGCGCCTGCACCCATCCCGAACATCAACCCTAGGACCCAGGAGACTTATGAAACGCCTTATCCCGACTCTCTTTCTGATTGTGGCCAGCCTGTGCTTCATGGCGCTGGCGACGCAAGCCGAAGACAAACCAGCGGGCGCCGACCTCTTCAAACAGAAATGCTCCATGTGCCATGGCGCCGATGGCAAGGGTTTCGCCGCCCTCAAGACTCCGGACTTCACCGACCCCAAGTGGCAGAGGTCCCTAAAGGACAAAGACATCATCGAAACGATTAAGAACGGAAAGAAAGGCACACCGATGCCGCCTTTTGCGGACAAGCTGAAGGAGGACGAAATCCAGGAGCTCGTGAATTACATCCGCTCGCTGAACAGCGAAAAAAAGAAATAGCCGCGCCCGGCAACCCGGTTGCCTGACGCGATTCGACCCGCGCATGGCCGGGCCCTGAGTGGTCCGGCCCGCGCAGGCTTTTCCTCCGCGTTCCCGAATCTTCCCTCGCCCGGTAAATCGCCACGGAGGCGCCAATGGACAAGGTGCGTGTCGGACTGATCGGAGGCGGGTTTGTGTCGGCTATCCATGCCGAGGCATTTCAGGAAGTGCCGGAAGCCGCTCTCACGGCAGCTTGCGGGCTGCCCAAGGAAGCCATCGAAACCTTTGGCCGCAAGTGGAAGATTCCCTTTATCACTACCGACTATCGCAGAGTCCTCGAGCGGAAAGACGTGGATATGGTCGTGCTGGGCATTCCCAACGACCTGCACCGCGAGGTGACCGTGGCGGCGGCGCAGGCGGGGAAACACGTCGTGGTCGAGAAGCCGCTGGCGCACACGCTCGAAGACGGACGCGCCATGGTGGAGGCATGCAGGAAACACAAAGTGAAGTTGATGTACGCGGAGACGCTCTGCTTCTCGCCCAAGTACGGCCGCGCCAAGAAGCTCGTGGCAGAGGGCGCCGTGGGCAAGCTCTACATGATCAAGCAGGGCGAGAAACACAGCGGGCCCCACTCCGACTGGTTCTATGACGTCACGCGCTCCGGCGGCGGCGCCATCATGGACATGGGCTGCCACGGCATCGAGTGGTCACGCTGGATGTACGACAAGCAGAAGGTGAAAAGCGTGGTCGCGCATTGCCAGCGCGTCTATCACCAGCGCTGCAAGGGTGAGGACAACTCCGTCATCATCCTGGAGTTCGAAGAGGGCGGAATCGCCGTGATCGAGGATTGCTGGGTGAAGCACGGCGGGATGGACGACCGGGTCGAAATCTTCGGCACCAAAGGCGCCATCTACTGCGACCTGTTGCACGGCAGCTCGATGGAGACTTACAGCCTTGATGGCTACGGCTATGCGATGGAGAAGGCCGGCGAGACCAAGGGCTGGACGTTCACGGTCTTTGAAGAGTCGCACATTTACGGCTTCCCGCACGAAATGCGGCACTTTACGCAATGCGTTCTGAACGACGCGACGCCACGCGAGACCGGCGAGGACGGCGTGGCCACACTCGAAATCATCTACGCCGCTTACGAGTCCGCGGGCACGGGCAAGAAGATCACCTGGCCCTACAAGCCCAAGAAGCCCGGCGATATTCCGGTGAATCTGTGGCTCAAGGCGTGACACGGCCTGCGCGCGGGGTATTCGCCGGCTAAAGAAGCGGAGTTCCAGACAAGTTGATAGACCCCATCGTCGAGCTTCGCGGCGTCACGAAGCGTTACGGTGAGCACGCAGCGCTGGATGAATTCTCGCTCCAGGTTTGCCGCGGCGAATTCCTCACCCTGCTCGGCCCGAGCGGCAGCGGCAAGACCACGATTCTGCGTCTGGTGGCGGGTTTCGAAGAGCCGCAGGCGGGCGAGATCTTCATCGAGGGCAAGGACGCCGCGCGTTTGCCGCCCTACCGTCGCAACGTCAACACGGTCTTTCAGCATTTCGCGCTGTTCCCGCACCTCAACGTCTTCCAGAACGTCGCCTTCGGGCTGGAGCAGAAGAAGCTGCGGCGCGACGAAGTCCGTCGCCGTGTCCGCAACGTTTTAGAACTTGTGGAGCTGCCCGGCAAGGAAGACCGCTCGACGAACCAGTTGAGCGGCGGCGAGAAGCAGCGGGTGGCGCTGGCGCGCGCCCTGGTGCTGGAGCCGGCGGTGCTGCTGCTCGACGAGCCGCTGGGAGCGCTCGACGAGAAATTGCGCAAGCAGATGCAAGTCGAGTTGAAGCGGCTCCACGCGCGGCTGGGCATCACGTTCATCTTCGTAACGCACGACCAGCAAGAGGCGCTGGTGATGTCGGACCGCGTCGCGGTTCTCCATCGCGGACATCTCGAGCAGCTCGGCACGGGCGAGGAAATCTACGCGCGGCCCCGCACGCGCTTCGTCGCCGAGTTTATGGGCGTGGAGAATTTCCTGGACACCCAGTGCGTCGCTCGTGACGGCGACGCCTGCCGGCTGGAAACCCTGACCGGCCTGACGCTTTGGACCGATGCTTCCGCGGCCGTCGTTGAAGGCGCCCGCGCCACCATCGCCGTTCGGCCCGAGTCGCTGCGGATTACCCTCGCATCCCCCGAGCCGAAGCCGGCGAATCTCCTCGCGGGGCAAGTCGTCGAGACCATTTTCGAAGGAGGCAGCCGCCGCTGGATCGTGCAAATCTCCACGGGCGAGCGCCTGGTGGCGCGGGACTCAAATTCCTTGGCCACTGCCCGTGAGCAAATCGTCCGCGGCTCGAACGTATACCTCAGTTGGGAGCCGGCACGGAGCCTGGTTTATCCTCAGACGGCGGGGCGCGAGAACGCCAAGGACAGCGCTCCGCGGGCCGCGAGTCCCTCCACAAAATGAAAGGCTGGTATCGCGGGCGCGCGCGGCGTATGATGGAGGCATCCCAAACCCCGGCGCGCGAGTCGGAATCTGCCTAAGGCAGGGGAGAATTTCATGAGTGATCGGAAATACCGCCAGCGCGGCTACCAGGATTCCGGCCGCGACCACGAGCCGCGCGAGAAGCGGCCGCAGGGGCCGCGCCCCGAGAGATTCGGCCCGCGCACGCCTTCGATGCCCGGTAAGCGCGAGGTGGTCCGCTGCGCCTCCTGCGCCACCATCCTTCCGCCCGGACTCGATATGAACGGCAAATGCCTGAAGTGCGGCTTCGAATTGCATAGCTGCAAGATGTGCGCCCACTTCGATACCTCGGCGCGCTTCGAGTGTACGCAGCCCATCAAGGAACGTATTCCCCGCAAAGACGCGCACAATAGCTGCACGCTCTATATGGTCCGCTCCACCATCGAGCGAGAAACCTCCAGCTCCCGGCCCCTCGACGCCCGCGCCGCCTTCGAGAACCTGTTCAAAAAGTAGCGCCGCCTGTTGAGCGCGCTGATGCAGTTTTGAAGCCCGGTGCTAAATGGCGAGGTCGAATGGCAGGTCGCTAATGTCGCGGAGTCTTCGCCCGGCGACCAACGTGCCAAGCATTTCTGCCTGGTCTTCGTTCTTGATTTCATCTACCGATTCTTGAAGTTCGTAAAGGGCGCTGTGATACGTACAATCGAGGTCACCGGTCCCGAGCGCAATCGACGCTATTCGCGTCGGTAGGGGCTCAAAAGTGACCGCGACTACTACGGGGACTTTGCCCTTTCTGTTTCTGATCAAGTTCAAGGCTTCCGTCCGTGTATTCTGCGCTCGGTCGCTCCTGATCGTCCACTTACATGAAATGCTCGCGTGAAGTATGCTGGTTCGGTTTACCGATTCACGCAGAGGTGCGAGTTTGGCAACGGATCTTGAGACATCCAGGAAGATGCCATCTCGATTTATTTCCTGGTCGCTAACCGGAGTCCTGGCAATGGTGATATCCGGAGTGATGAGATAATCCCCGCCCAGCGTAGACCGCAATTCTGGATGCTTCGTCAAGACCTGTTCGAGGTCGGCCAAGTGTTCGTACTGGTGATGCTTACTTATCCCCTTGGAATCCTGGCTCGTTGAGAAAATCCATTCTCCAGGGCGAATGTGGTGGAGGCGTCGAAATGCCTCGTCCAGGAAATCGGCAGTGAACCTTGCGAAGATATTCCCCAGGGTCTGTTCTTTCGGCAGAAACATACATGCCTTGACGCCAGTCGCTGACTCCATCTTCTTGGCGACACGTGCTGCTATCTCCTTGCTCGCCTTGCTTCCAGAGTCAGCATTCGAAAATGCGCCCGACTCACTCCTTCGGCCAAGGAGTTCTTGGAGTATTTTCTTGTGATATCTGACCCGCAAATCGTATAGCTTCGATTTCTTCATTGTCCAGAGGCACCACCGTAGTTCGGGGGAGTCAGTTTTTGACCAGTCCTATAACAAACTCTTCATGCATCCGTTGCTCGATTGTGGAATCACCGTTGCGACCAAAGCTCACCGGGAGCATCCTGCGATCCCGGTCAATTTTGCGCTTTTGGATTCCGGCCCTTCTGAAACCTACGGATTCACCGATTTCAGCAAGGTATTCGTGAGTTCTTATCTCCATCCCACGCATGAGTGAGGGACCGACCACGACGACCGCTGCCTTGCCAGGTCTGAGGACTCGATTCATCTCGCAGAGCACGTCTTTCATTTCTGAAAGGTACTTCCGCAGTATGCGGGCCTTACTTGAATCCAGGTATTCGAGCTTTTCGACATCCGCGCATGTCTTCGAAGGGAGTTCAACCTTGAGGTTGTGTTCTGCGCGCTCGCTGCCGATGTATTTACCCCTCAACTCACTCAGAGAATTGATCTCGTGCCCGAACCAAACCAAGCTGAACTTATGCGCCCTCATGTAGTCGATCGCATTCGCATAGGGGGGAGACGTAACGATCAGGTCGATCGAGCTGGTCGGTAATGGCAGGTCTTTGGCACTTCGCTGGCCGACAAAGACCCTTTTTATCCCTTGTGGCAGATTCTGGAAGCGCTTGAGAATCTTACCTAGCCTAAGTTGAAACTCCTGAAGCGCATTTCGGGGATGTTTCTCGTTATCACGGTGTGGCCGCGAATGTGCAAGGTCTCGTGCCAAAGACACGCCCCCGCTCTTTGCAAT
>JAIQGB010000331.1 GCA_020072905.1 Terriglobia bacterium
CACGGTCTTCTTCGACGAGGTGAGCGAACTGGAAATCGGGTGCCAGGCGAAACTCCTCCATTCGCTTCCCGATGGTGAGGCGGTCCCCAATCTTCGTTCCCTGCGCGCCAGGATTATCTCCGCCACGAGCCAGGATCTGGATGAGGAAGTCCAGCGCGGAGGATTCCGAAAGGAACTCTACTACCGGCTGAAAGGGGTCTGTTTGCGCCTGCCGCCGCTGCGGGGGCGGAAGGAAGACATTCCGGCCCTGGTGGAATTCTTCCTCGGAAAGCATTCGACGCTGCTGGGCCGGCCGCGTCCGACGATCAGTCCGCGGACGCTGGAGTTCATGCAGGAGTATGCCTGGCCCGGCAACATTCGCGAACTGGAGAACACCGTCAAGAAGGTCGTCGCTCTCGGCGACGAGGCTGCTGCGGTCGCCGATCTGGATCCTTCCGCCGCGGCCTGGATGCGCCCCGTCACTTCAGCCGAGAAACTCTCCCTGAAGAAAACGGCCCGTGAAGCTTCGCGCCATGCCGAGCGTGAACTGATCCTGCAGGTCCTGACGCGCACGCGATGGAATCGCAAGCGTGCCGCCCAGGAGCTCCAGGTCAGCTACAAGGCGCTTCTTTACAAACTCAAGCAGATGGGACTGGATAGTCGGGGGGCCCTGTAAGCCCAGGAAGGATATGGTTATGCGCCGGATGACGCTGTTCACATTGCTCTTCCTGCTGCTTCAGGGGGCGAGCTTATGCGCCACACCGCAAAACACTGGGGCAACGGGGAAGCCGGCCAATCAAGCAGGCTCCCAGCCCGAGACGCGTCCCAGCCCCAAGCCCGCCACTACGGACCCTGGCTATGTCATCGGTGATGAAGACATGCTGGACATCAGTGTCTGGAAGGAGCCCGACGTTTCACGGGCCGTGCCGGTGCGGCCGGACGGAAAGATTTCCTTGCCGCTGCTGAATGACGTTCAGGCCGAAGGTCTTACGCCCATGCAATTGCAGCAGCAACTCACCGACAAGCTTCGCAAGTTCCTAACGGAACCGCAGGTCACCGTGATCGTCACTCAGATCAACAGCCGGCGCGTTTACATCCTGGGCGAAGTGAACCGTCCAGGCGCCTTCCCGCTACTTCCCGACATGACGGTCCTGCAGTTGATCACCACCGCCGGCGGATTCACGCAGTTCGCCAACACCAGCAAGGTTCGCATCGTACGGAATGAGAACGGGAAACAGACCACGTACACCTTCAATTACAAGGAAGTGATGGCGGGCAGACGGCCCGAGCAAAACCTTGTGCTCAAGCCCGGCGATTCCATTGTAGTTCCATAGGGGTGACCTGGAATGAAACTTCGTTTTCGCGTCCTTATCGCACTGTTGAGCCTGACCGTGACTGTCCCGTTAGCCCCGGCGCAGGAGCCCGGAACCTCGACTCCGCCCGCGGGCTCAGTTCCGACCAATCCTCCCGCCGAGACTCAGGGAGCCGCGGCCGAAGCGCCGGCGAATGCTCCCGTGCCCGACACGCGTCCTCCCACCGGCGCGGAGGAAATCGGCGTCGGACTGCGCCACCAGGGTCGCAACTATATCGTCCCGGCCCTGCAAGTCTTCGCTTATGGCGACTCGAATCGGACAATCTCGACTTCGGGGCAGCCAGGGACGGAGTTGGCTGGGACGGTGGTGGCGCGCTTAGCCGTGCAGCACGTCACCCGGACCAGCCAGTTGACGCTGGACTATATGGGCGGTGGCCTGTTCTACGCCCGTGAATCCGATTTGAACTCCACGTTGCATCAGTTCGGCATCACTCAGGCGTTTACCGGGCGCCGGTGGGCACTGGTGCTGAACGACCGCGCCGGCTACATGCCGGAATCAAGCTTCGGCTTCGGCGGCTTTGGATCGCTGGGGAGCGGAATTCCCGGCGGATTTGGCAGCAGTCTCGGAAACCTGGGGCCGGCTTTCTCCAGCGAGTCGACGCTGGTCACCGGACGCGGCTACCGCATCGATAACACGACCACCGCTGAGGTGCAATACGTCGCGAGCCCGCGGTCCACTTTCACGGCGACGGCCGCCTACGGTCTGCTCCGGTTCGAGGAAGGTGGGCTGGTCGATAGCGACCACCGGATTTTTGCCGGCGGGTATAACTACAACCTGACGCGGCGCGACACGCTCGGGGTGACGTACGGCGTGAGCCTGTTCCACTTCCGCGGCTCCAACCGGGGATTCGACGATCACTTCGTCCAACTCGTCTACGGCCGGCGCATTACGGGTCGGCTGGCGTTCGAGCTCGCCGGAGGGCCGCAACTCGACATCTTCAAGAACTCGCTGACGAGTTCCACGCGCCACTACTTCTGGAATCTGCACAGCTCTCTCCGCTACCGGTGGCCCCGGTCGGACCTGGAAATTTCCTATGGCCGCTACACCTCCAGCGGTTCGGGCTTGCTCTACGGCGCCGAGACCGACCAGGTCGGCGTCTCCGCCAGCCGGCGGTTTACCCGCAACTGGTCCGGGTCATTTTCTCCGGGCTACGCGCGTAACACGAATCTTGAGCAGACGACCGCCGCGGGAACCTCTGTGGACTTCAATTCCTATTACGCGGGATTTGGTTTGCAGCGGGCGCTGGGGCGTTACGCCGACCTGTCGCTCAACTACACGTTCCAGGGACAAAAGACGGATAGTACGGATCCGTTGGGGGCCATGATCAACAGCACGCTCACTCGGCACACCTTCGGCCTGGGATTCTCCTGGCACGGGCGCCAACTGGCAATGGATTAGGAACGCAAGGCGAGGGCGGCGAAAGGAGAGAGAGGAATGTTAGGACACCGGGAACTCAGCTTCGACGACTACATGGCGATCTTCCGCCGGCGCCGCTGGATCATTCTGATCCCGGCCCTCATCGTGCCGGTCGTTGCCTATCTGGCTTCCCTAGCGTTGCCCAACAGGTACACGTCCCAGACGCTGGTGCTGGTGGAACAGCAGAAGGTCCCCGACTCCGTGGTGAAGTCCGTCGTGACGGAGGACCTGGCGCAGCGCCTCGCCTCGATGGAGGAACAAATCCTCAGCCGCACGCGCCTGCAGCCCATCATCGAAAAGTTCGGGCTCTACAAGGAGGAATCCCCGAACGCCCACCTGGAGGACTTGGTGGACCGTCTGCGCAAGTCGATCGAGGTGACCCCGATTCGCCCCATGACCGGCACGCGATCGGAGGAACTGCCCGGCTTCTATATCAACTTCACAGCCAACAATCCGCGCCTCGCCCAGCAGGTGTGCGCGGAAATCACCTCGATGTTCATCGAGGAGAATCTCCGCGCCCGCGAGCAGCGCGCGCAAGGGACCACCGAGTTCCTCGCCCACCAGCTCGAGGAAGCCAAGCGGGGCCTGGACGATCAGGACGCGAAGCTGGCGGCGTTCAAGCAGAAAAACTTCGGCTCGCTGCCCGGTCAAGAGCAAAGCAACATCAGCATTATGACGGGGCTCAATACGCAGTTTGAAGCCGTCACTCAGGCGCTCGGGCGCGCCCAGCAGGATAAGGCCTACGCCGAGTCCCTTTTGACCCAGCAACTGGCCGCGGCGGACACGCCGTCGGCCGCTGTCGCGGGCCCCCAGCCGGACTCACTCGAAAACCAGCTCGCCACTCTGCAGAACCAACTGGTGGCGGCGCAGGCGCGCTATACCGACGACCATCCCGACGTCATCAAGTTAAAGCTCGCCATCGAAGATCTAAAGAAAAAGGTTGCCGCCGCCCGCGCTCGGCCGGAAGAGAAACCCGCGCCGGGGGAAACCCAGGTGGCGCGGCGGGATACCCCGCAGGTCATGCAATTGCGGGCGACCATCCGTCAGCTCGAGCAGACGGTCCAGGAGAAAACGAAGGAGCAGTCGCGCATTCGTGAGCAGATCGGGTTGTACCAAGGCCGCCTGTCCCTGAGCCCCGCCGTGGAAGAGCAGTTCAAGAAATTGACGCGCGACTACCAGACCGCCCTCGAGTTCTACAACGACCTGCTGGCCAAGGAGAGCCAATCGCAAATGGCCACCAACCTCGAGCGGCGCCAGCAGGGCGAGCAGTTCCGCGTCATGGATCCCGCGAACCTTCCCGAAAGCCCGTCGTTCCCGAACCGGCCGCTGTTTGCCGCGGCGGGTCTGGGCCTGGGGCTGGCGATTGGCGTGGGAATCTCGATTCTCCTGGAGATGAAGGACAAGGCGATCCGGACCGAGGGTGATGTGACGTTCTTCCTCCAGGTGCCCACCTTGGCAGTGATTCCGATCATGGAAATCGGCGATCACAAGCGCCGGCGGTTCTGGCAGATTCCACGTGGAGGCGTAGAGTACCTCGACCATGTACAAGCAATTCTTCGGGCTAAAGGAAAACCCGTTCAACGTCTCGCCGGACCCCCGGTACCTGTGCGAGACCGACCACACGCGGGAGGCTCTGGCCTGCCTGACTTATTGCGTCCAGGCGCGCAAAGGGTTCGCCATGCTGACCGGGGACGTCGGCACGGGGAAAACCACGCTCCTCAACAAGGTGCTTGAGGACCTGCGCCGCGACGATATCGCCACGGCATTTGTCTTTAATCCCCGCTTGAATCCTTTCCAATTCCTCGACTACATGATGGCCGATTTTAGCCTCAACTTCGAAACCCAGCTGAAAAGCCACCTCCTGGCGCAATTCAATCAGTGGCTGCTCGAACGGCACGAGGCGGGGAGCACGACCGTCCTCATTGTGGACGAGGCCCAAGACGCCTCCGCCGAGGTTCTGGAGGAAATCCGGTTGCTGACCAATCTGGAGACCGCCTCCGAGAAACTCCTGCAGATCATCCTGTCGGGGCAAGTGGAGCTGGAAGTGAAACTCCGGCTGCCCGAATTTCGGCAACTCCGCCAGCGAATCACGATGCGGGCCAAAACACATCCTCTCTCCCTTGAGGAGGCGCACCGCTACGTCGCGGAGCGCCTGCGCGTGGCGGGCAGCGACGGCCGGCAAATCTTCGCCCCGGAAGCCATCGAGGCGGCGCACCGCTATGCGGAAGGGATTCCCCGGGTCATCAACATTCTTTGTGAAGACTCGCTGGTCAGTGCCTTCGCTGATCACAAACCCATCGTGTCGCGCCAGATGGTGGAAACGATCGCGCGGGAACTGGAACTCGACCTCTACCCGCCGACGGCGCCTCCGCCCGCGGAACGCACCGGGGAGAGTGTCTTCGACAGTGCGCGCCCGGCGGCTCCCGGAGCGGCCAAGCCACAGACCCGGGCTCCGGAGGAGAGACGCGCGCCGTTTGAGAGGCCGGCGGTGCCTCCCCCTACGGCGATTCAAGTTCGAGCCGAGGCCCCGAAAACTGTTCCCCCGGTGAGTGACGCACCGACTCCGGCTCCGCGGATGACACTCGGCGCGGCTCCGGCCCCGGCAACCCCGAGTCCGGCGGCGAAAGCCACGGCGGACGAAGAACTTCGCCAGGTCCTGCGGGCAGAATCGGCGCACCCCAAGCCTTCTACGGCGCGGCCCGTCGCCAGGCCACCCACGTTCGGCGCGGCGTTCAAGGAGGAGCGGACCTCCCCGGTGTGGTGGGTCCTTCTGATCCTCGCTTGCGTCGCTGTGGGGGCAGGTGGAACCTTCTACCTGCTCGAGCGACGACCGACGGCACCCCGCCAGCCTTCGGCGGTCAATCAGGGCGTGGCGCCGGACACGCCCACGGAATCGGTCGCGCCCGAAACTCCGAGCGCCACGAATGCTGCCCCGGCACCATCGTCCCCGCCGAGCGGGCCAGTGGTGACCGCACCCGCAAAAAGCCCGGAAGTGCGACCGGCAGAAACGAAGCCCAAGTCGCAGAGAATTGAGGCGCGAGTTCGCCCGCGCGCCCCCCGCCCGGAGAGACCCCAGGAGGCGCCAGCGGTGACGCCCGGTGTCGGCCAACTCTCTATCAGTTCGAATGTGCCGGGAGCCAGGATCACGGTGGACGGTCACACGTCGCCAGAGTGGGTGACCCCTTACGTTTTCACAGCAGTCCCGGTGGGGAGCTACCGAGTCGTGGTTTCGAAGAACGGCTACGAAGCCGCCACGGGGAGCGCCAAGGTGGAAGAGGGCCGCACGGCCTCCTTCAAGGCTCAGCTTACCTCAGGAGGCGGCGAAATCAATATCGTCACCAACCCGCCCGCGCTGGAGGTTTCCATCGATGGTGGGCCGTTCGCTCCCAGCCCGGTGCAGGCCAGCGTCAGCGCAGGGGCGCACACATACCGCATCAAGTTGCCCAGTTCGCGGATTTATGAGGGAACGTTTGAAATGCGGAACGGCGGAATCATCACCCGGAGGGTTGACTTCGCGGGAGGCGACTGGCTCGCCCCGGCCCCGTCCCCTTAATGAAGCCTTGGCCGGCCCGAAGAGCAAACCAAGGACGAGGAAGCCCTGAACATGTACAAGAAGTTTTACGGCTTGCAGGAAAACCCCTTCAACGTCACGCCCGACCCGCGCTACCGCGAAGTGGGAACGGGAAAGACGACGCTTCTTAACAAGATGCTCGAGGGCCTGCGCCTGCAGGGCGTGGCGACGGCTTTCGTCTTCAACGTGCGCTTCAACGTGCCGCAGTTCTTCGATTACGTGCTGGCGGACTTCGGCTTGCCGCACGAGCCGCGTTTGAAAAGCCAGATGCTGCTTTCCCTGAACCAGTGGCTGGTGGAGCGCTATCAGGCGGGAGGCACGACCGCCCTCGTCATCGATGAGGCCCATCTCATGTCTTCGGAGTTGTTGGAAGAGGTGCGCTTGCTGACGAACCTCGAGACTTCCAGCGAGAAGCTCCTGCAGATCGTCCTCTCCGGACAGCCCGAACTGGAACATCGGCTGCGGCGCCCGGACCTCCGGCAGCTTCGACAGCGCATCACCCTGCGCACGAAGACCTATCCGCTGGCGCTGGAGGAGACCCGCCAGTACGTCGTCGAGCGCCTGAAGGTTGCGGGCAGCGACGGCCGGCCGACCTTCACCCCGGAGGCGGTCGAGCTCATCCACAAGTATGCGCGCGGGATCCCACGGGTCATCAACACGCTTTGCGAGCACGCGCTCATCAACAGTTTCGCCGACCAGCAGCCGCTGATCGGGACGGAAGTGATTCAAGGAGTTGCCAAGGACTTCGAGCTGGATCGCATCGATCCGATGGGCCCCCCACCCTCCGGGGTGAGCCCGGAGGAGTGGCGTCGCCGGCAGGCCCTGCACAACGCCGCCCTGCTGATGGGCAGGTTCCGCCGGCCCGAGTAGCTCGGAGAAGAGTCGGGAAAGGATGCTATGAGCCGAATTCACGATGCCCTGAAGAAAGCCGAACAGGAGAGACAGGGAACGCCACGGCCCCCAGTGACTCCGGCCGCCCCGGCGTCTCGCGTGCCCACGGCCGTGGTGACGGAGAGTGTCCCTCCGCCAAGGGTCGAGGAACCCGCGGCCCCGCCCCGGCGCCTGGCACCCGCAGCCCCGGCCGCGGCGGCCGCCGGCGGTTTGCTCGAACGCTGCACCGTCGCCCGGTGGAATCCCGACCCTAAACAGATCGTCATCTCGCAGCAGGCGAGTGCGGCCCTGGGCATGGAAGAGTTTCGCTCGCTGCGTTCCCGGCTCTATCAGAGCCGCGATACGGCGCCACTGCGGATCGTGTTGATCACCAGCGCCCTGCCCCAGGAAGGCAAGACGTTCATCGCCGCCAACCTCGCGCACTCCATCGTCCGGCAGCGCGAGCGGCGCGCCCTGCTGATTGACTGCGACCTCCGCTGGTCGCGCCTGCACCAGCTTCTGGGCACGCAATTGTCGCCCGGGCTGACCGAGTATCTGCGCGGCGAGGCCGACGAACTGGCGATCCTCCAGCGCGGACCGCTCGAAAACCTTTTCTTTATTCCCGGCGGCAAGTCCGCATCGAACGCCGCGGAGTTGATTGCCAACGGGCGGCTGAAAGCGTTGCTCGACCGCGTCGCGCCGCTGTTCGATTGGGTCATCCTCGATTCCCCACCGGCCATTGCGATGTCCGACGCCAGCCTGCTCGCCGATATGAGCGACGGCGTGTTGATGGTGGTCGCCGCGGGTAAGACGCCATTCGACCTGGCGCAGAAAACGCGCGAGCAGTTCAAGAAGGCTCGCTTGCTGGGCGTAACTCTCAACCGGGTCGAGCTGCGCTCCACCAGCAATTCTTATTACTACGGTTATTACGATGGTTCCAAAAGCCCGAAGCAGGCCAAGAGGTAGCGCGTCGTGGTTCGCCTCTTCAACGTTTACTATCCAACTCGCGTTCTCGTACTTTTTGGCGCAGAGGCCTTGATCGTGTGTGCCTCGTTCCTGTTGGCTGCCGTCATCCGCTTGGGCGCCGACTCGTCCTTGGTACTGGGCTATGAGTATGGCATCTACAAGATCCTAGCAGTCACTGGCTTGGCACTTTTTCTGTTCTACCAGGCTGACCTCTATGATCCTGAGCGACTCCCATCCCCAGGCGAGGTGTACTCTCGTCTGCTCGTGGGTTTGGGGGTGCTCTCAATCTTACTCGCTGCGCTGGGATACTTCTTCCCCTCGTTCCCTCTGGGGGGCGGGGTTTTCCTGATTGGCCTCTCTCTTCTGACTTTGTCGCTTCTGGTCTGGCGGTCTGCATTCAGCTGGCTTATCCGCCGACCCCTCCTCCGCGAGAAAGTCTATGTGATCGGTCCAGGCAACTGCGCCAAACGACTCGTGGAGGCTCTCCGGACGCATCCAGAGCTTGGCATGGACGTGCTGGATGGGGCGGGAACCGAGGGCGACGAATCCCCGACCCGGGAGGCTGTTGCCGCCAGTCTCGCAAAGATGGCGCGAGAACGGACAGTGGATCGCGTCATCGTCGGCATGAGGGATCGGCGGGGGACTATGCCGGTCCGAGAGCTGTTGGATCTTCGGCTAAGCGGGATCATGATCGAAGACGCCACCGCGCTCCTGGAGAAAATATCCGGCAGGATCGAAGTCGAGGAACTGTATCCAAGCTGGCTGATCTTCTCCGAAGGGTTCCGCCTGAGTCCGGTGCCCATGGCGGTGCGTCGTTTGGTCTCGCTTCTCGCCTCGCTCGTATGCCTGCTGGTTCTCGCGCCGCTGTTTCCATTGATCGCGCTGGCCATCAAGCTGGGTTCGGCCGGTCCGGTGTTCTACCGGCAGCAGCGCGTGGGGAAAAACGGAATCGTGTTCACATGCTATAAGTTTCGAACGATGCGATCCGATGCCGAACCGCAAGGGACACCTACCTGGGCAAGCGATAACGACCCACGCATCACGATAGTCGGTCGCTTCCTTCGTCGGACACGGTTGGACGAAACGCCACAATTGTGGAATGTTCTCAGAGGCGATATGGGATTCGTCGGCCCCCGTCCTGAGCGTCCGGAGTTTGTCGAGTGGCTCAGCCGAGAAATCCCGTATTACCACCTGCGTCATCTTGTCCGCCCGGGCCTCACCGGCTGGGCCCAGACGCGTTACGGGTACGGCAGTTCTCTTGAAGAGGCCAGGGAAAAGCTCAAATACGATCTTTACTACATCAAGAATGTGTCGCTCAGCTTAGATCTCTTGGTTGTTTTTCAAACCGTTAAAATTGTCCTGCTCGGCAGGGGGAGCCGCTAGTGGAAACGCTTGCCCCACCTAGCGTTGGAAGCGAGATCCGCGTCGCGAGCGCGCCACCAGGCTCGCCTGTGGAGGCACGCTGGAACTTGGCCTTCGTGGGGATTCTGGCCTATCTGGTCGTCGAGTATACGCGTCTGCCAGCCATGTTTGCGGTTTTGCTGAACCTCCAACTGGGAAAAGTGGCGGTTCTTCTAAGTCTCCTCGGTTTCCTCCTCGCGCCCCGCTTGCGGGCGGGAGACCGCTCACCTGTCCGCCTGATTGACGTTGCGCTGTGTGTATTCGTCTTTGCCAGCTTTCTGTCGGCGTGCTTCGCCCGCTACCAGGACAAGACGTGGAGCGGCCTCGCGGACACGCTCAGGATGGCGCTGATCTGCTTTCTCATCGGTCGAATCGTCACGACCTCCTGGCGGCACCGGGTGTTTGTTTTCCTTCTCCTCCTGCTCAATCTCAAGATGGCGCAATTTGCGATTCGGGGCTTTTTCGTCGAAAAGGAATTCGGGCGAAGCGCGGAGTTTCTGGCCAAGATCGGCGTGGGCGCGGGTTCGGTCGGCTTCTTCAGTAACGCCGGCGACTTTGGTGTGGCCATGTGTGTGGTCTTCCCTATGGCCATCATGTTGCTTTTCGGGGAAACCCGAAAGATTCCTCGACTCGTCCTGGCTGCTTGTTTTGTTGCTTTCTCGGGCGCCATCCTGGTCTGTGGCTCGCGAGGTGCGACGCTTGGGGCGGTTGTGACAGCCCTTGCAGCCCTGGCCCGGAATAGGCGAAGACTTGGCGTAGCCCTGATCTTCCTTCTCTTCATCCCGGCTTTCTTCTACATGCTTCCAGAAGCCAACAAGCACAGGCTGCGCTCAGCCCTGGACTGGCAAAGCGACAAGACTGCGAGTCAGCGAATGGCCCTGTGGAAGGCTGGCCTGAGAATGTTTGCGGATTATCCCGTCCTCGGCGTAGGCCCCGCGAATTTCCCGCCGAGTTACTCGGAGAGATATGCGGGTCCGGACGAGGATCCAGAAAAATGGGCCCCTCACAGCATCTACGTGCAGTCTTTGTCGGAGCTCGGTCTTGCGGGAACGCTGCCATTGCTCTTGCTTCTCTTTGGCCTGTTCCGGTTGAATGCCCGCACCCGCAAGATGGTCCTTGGTCAAGGGGTGGATAAAAGGAAAAGTTATGACTTCAACGCGGCGCTCGCTTTAGATTTGGCCCTCATCGGGTACCTCGTGAGCGGGGCCTTCCTGACGGTACTTTACTATCCGCACTTGTGGGTCCTGTTGGGATTGAGTGTGGGACTGTATACGGCCAACAGCCGCAAGCAAGGGGTGGCTGCTGAATCGGGTGTGGAAAAGAAACAACAGAATTACACGCTGGCGGCATCGTGAAGGGAGAAACGATCGATGTTGCGGTTCGTGGCACCCGCAGGAGCGCCCCTCGAGGTTTCGCAGATTCTCCATTCCTTGCGGCTTGCCTTTTTTCAAAACGGCGTCACCGAGGAATGTCGTAGGGCTCTCTCCTCCCGGCTCCAGGCTCGGCACGTTCTCGGGGCCTCCTCCGGACGGGCCGCACTATCGCTCATTCTGAAAAGCCTCCACCGCCTTCGCCCGGCTCGCGACATCGTCATCTTGCCCGCCTACACCTGTTTCACCGTTGCAGCCTCGGTGGTGCGAGCCGGGCTCAAGATCCATCCCGTTGATATCAATCCTGAAACGCTGGACTTCGAGCCCGCCCAACTCGAAGCCCTGCCTCGGGAGCGTTTGCTTTGCCTCGTCACGTCAAATCTCTTTGGATTGGTCAACGATGTGTCGAAGCTCCGGGAAATCGCGCGGGCCATGGACGCCTTTCTGGTCGATGACGCCGCCCAGGCACT
>JAIQGB010000332.1 GCA_020072905.1 Terriglobia bacterium
TGTCCGTGCAACGTCGCCCACTTTGTCATCCTGGGGGATTCTGCGCATACGCCGCCGTAAGTGCCGAACAATGGAGACAATACAACCGACTTTCCAGCACAACGGACAGAGTGTTGCAGTTCTCATGCCGGAAAGCAGAGTTTTGCAACAGACGGGTGCGACAGACTGTCCGTATCGTCGGGCGCCCAGGCCCTATACTTCGAATCGCGAAAGCTCGGAATGGCGACGGAGATTAGGGGAAAGAACTGGGATTCCCGACGGCGGGGCGTGCCGCCTCCATATGCCTACTCGGCTACCTGAAACGTGAAGACGGTGTCGGGGCCGATCTTACTTCCCGGTGCCGGCGTCTGCGAAAGAATGGCCCCTTTCGCAGCGTTCTCAGCCGGGAACGGAATTACTTGCCCAACCTTCATGCCCGCCTCTTCGAGCTGGGGGCGCACGGTGGCAAGCGGCTGGCCCGTGAGGTTTGGACAGAGGTATGAGGGCTGAGCCTCACCGAGGGAGACCAGAAGAGAGACGGTCGGGCTGTGAACGTTCGAGGTCAAGGATGGTGGGTCCTGCGCCACCACCTGATCGGCTTCGGCCCCCGGCCAGGGCAAGGCGGCCACGCTTGCCACACTAAATCCCCGCTGGACAGCGGAGATTTGCGCTGCGCGCAGGCTGGAGCCGACCAGGTTCGGAACCGCCACGCGCGGCGGCCCCAGGCTGACGAGCACGTGAACATGCTGCC
Organism: Terriglobia bacterium; assembly: GCA_020072905.1. Classification (GTDB taxonomy): domain Bacteria; phylum Acidobacteriota; class Terriglobia; order UBA7540; family UBA7540; genus JAIQGB01. Next base: position 731 of record JAIQGB010000332.1, read on the forward strand.
CCGTTTTTATGCGCGTACCGGCCGGAGGCTCCTGCGACACGACTTGATTTGCGGGCTGCTGGATACTGTAAACCTTGTCCTCGACCTTCATGACCAGACCCAGGTTGCCAGTGGCTCGCTGGGCGGCTTCCGCGGTCATTCCCACAAGGCCGGGCATGGTTTCCTGGTGTCCATGAATAGTGAAGCGAATCGTGGTGATGGCGCTGATGAGCGCCACAGCTACCAGAACCGTGAGGAGCAGAAAGAGCCGGAAGAGCTTGCCGATCTGTGCGCGCAAGGTCATGGGCGTTCTGAATGATGAATTCTGAATGAGGAATGATGAATTGGCAAGGGCGCACGATGGCTCATCGTTCCTCTCTTGACCTCACCCTGCAATTCCAGTAGCGTTTGAGCTTCTTCCCGACGCCTATGACCTACCGAGTGGATGTCCTCAAGATGGGTCAGTGCCAGGTCCGCGGCCCGGAGGTCTACTGGATGGACCGGTGGGATGAGTGGGAGGACCTCTACTTCTACATGGTGCTCGTCCGCGGCGGCGGCAAAGTCGCTGTGATCAATACCGGTCCCCCGCAGGATCTCTCCACGCTTAACGAGCGGTGGACATCGACGTTCGGCCCGCGCGGCGCGCTGGTGCGGCGCGACGAGGAAACCCCGGAGATGGCGCTCGGCCGCCACGGCGTCACCCCCGGTGACGTGGATTTTGTCCTCATCACCCCTCTGCAGGCTTATGCCGTGGGCAACATCCCAATGTTTCGGAATGCGCGAGTCTGCGTGTCGCGCCGCGGCTGGATCGAGGATTTTCAAGCTCCGCCCTACGAGATGCACGTCCCCCGCAAACTGCGCATCCCTGATGACGTGGTGTCTTACCTGACGATCGAAGCTCCAGAGAAGATTCACCTCCTCGCCGATGAAGAGGAGATACTGCCGGGGCTCACCACCTTTTGGGTCGGCGCTCACCACCGCTCCTCGGTGGCCTATCTCATCGAAACCGGCGAAGGACGCGTCGCGGTGACGGACTGCTGCTTCAAGTACGGGAACATCGAGGGCCATCATCCGCTCGGCATCATGGAGAGCCTTGAGGAATGCCTCGCGGCCTACGAGCGCCTCCGCAAAGCAGCCGACATCATCATCCCGCTTTACGATCCCGAAGTGCTCGAGCGTTTTCCGGAGGGCAAGGTCGCGTGAGCAACCCCGCCATCGCGGCGAAGCCTCGGGTGGCACTCTTCATCACCTGCCTTGGCGACCAGTTTTTTCCGCAGGTCGGGGAATGCGTGGTCAAGATTCTCCGCCGTCTGGGCGTTGAAGTGACCTTCGATCCCCGACAGACGTGTTGCGGCCAGCCGGCCTTCAACACGGGCTATCGCCAGGAGGCGCGTGAAGTGGCCACGCGAGTGCTCGACCTGTTTGAGGGCGCCGACTACGTCGTTGCTCCCTCGGGATCGTGCACCTCCATGATGCGAGTGTATTACCCGGAGCTTTTCCACGGGGAAGCCGAGAAGCTCGCCAAGGTCGAGCGACTGCGCACCCGCCTCTTCGAATTCTCGGAATTCCTGGTGAAGGTTTTGAAAGTCGAGGACCTCGGCGCGAGTTTTCCGCACCGCGTCGCCTATCACGATTCTTGTCACCTGCTGCGCGAGCTGCAAATCGAAGAGGAGCCGCGACGCCTGCTGCGTGCGGTGCGCGACGTGGAGCTGGTGGAGCCCCAGGACAACCAGTTGTGCTGCGGCTTCGGCGGAACTTTCAGCGTGAAGTTCCCGGAGGTTTCCGTGGCCATGGGAGAGGACAAGCTGCGCGCGGCGGCAGCTGCCGGCGCGGAATACCTGGTCGCCAACGATTCCGGCTGCCTGATGCACTTGGCGGGACTAATCCACCGGCAGGGGCTGCCACTCAAAACTCTGCATCTGGCCGAGGTGCTGGCGAGCCAAGGTTGATCTGCGGGAAGCATGGCATGAGTGAGCACGGCGTCGACAGCAATCAGATTCGCGAGCTGGGCCGGCAGGCACTGGGCGACGCCCACCTCCAGGAGGCGTATCGGTCTTCGACCCTTCGCCTCTACACACACCGCCTCGCGGCGGTGAGCGAGGTCCCGGGCTTTGAGCGGCTGCGCGAACGCGCGCGCGAACTCAAGCGCGAGGTCATGGACCATCTCGATTTCTACCTCGCGCAGTTTGCCGAGAACGTCGAGCGGCGCGGCGGCATCGTCCACTGGGCAGAATCGGCGGAGGAAGCCCGGAGCATCGTCGGCGAGATCGCTCGGCGCGCCGGCGCGAGCGAAGTCGTGAAAGCCAAGACGATGGTGAGTGAAGAGATTGAGCTGAACCCCGCGCTGGAGAAGGCGGGCATCCGACCGTTCGAGACCGACCTGGGGGAATTCATCCTACAGCTTTCTGGCGAGCGTCCCGCGCACATCGTTGCCCCTGCCATCCACATGACCCGGCATGATGTCTCAGATCTCTTCGTTCACAACCTTCACTCCCAGCCAACCGAAGTCCCCGAGCAGTTGACGGCCATTGCCCGTCGCGCGCTGCGCGAGAAGTTCGCAAGCGCGGGGATGGGACTGAGTGGGGCCAATTTTGCCGTCGCCGAGACCGGAACGGTCGTCGTCATCGAGAATGAAGGCAACATCCGCTTCTGCACGACGGCGCCGCGCGTGCATGTGGCGCTGATAGGAATTGAGAAGCTGATCCCGCGCCTCGCGGACCTCGCAGTTTTTCTCCGCCTGCTTGGCCGCTCGGGGACGGGACAGAAGCTGACCGTCTACACCTCTCTGCTCACCGGGCCGCGACGGCCCGGGGAGGACGGCCCGGAGGAGATGCACGTCGTTCTAATTGATAACGGCCGCATCGCCACGCTCGCGGATGAGAAGATGCGCGAGGCGCTCTACTGTATCCGCTGCGGCGCCTGCCTGAACACTTGTCCGGTGTATCGCAAGATCGGCGGGCACGCCTACGGCTGGGTCTATAGCGGGCCGATTGGCGCGCTGGTGACGCCGCAGCTGACGGGCATCCAGAACGCCCGTGAGCTGCCCTTCGCATCATCGCTCTGTGGCGCCTGCCGTGACGTCTGCCCGGTGAAGATCAACATCCCTGATCTGCTGTTGCATCTGCGCTCGGAGGCTCAGGAGCGTGCGCCCGCACCGACTCCCTCGGGAGCGGCGCTCGGCGAGCGGACGACCATCCGCCTGTGGGCGTGGGCGATGAAGCGGCCGTGGGCTTACTCTCTGGGCTCGCGGCTGGCTCGCTGGGGGCAGCGGCTGCTGGCGCGTGGGGGATGGATTCGCAAGATTCCGATGTATCCGGCCTCGGGTTGGACCGATGGCCGCGACTTGCCCGCGCTGGCTCGCAAAACCTTCCGCGAGCGGTGGACAGAGATCGAAAAGCAGTGACGAGTGTCGAGTGACAAGTGACGAGCCGCTCGAAGGCGAGGCTTGCCACTCATCGGCTAAACGAGGTGGTCCATGGTCAAGTTACTCAATTCCGCTTTTCTTGCGGCCCTGTTGCTGGCTTCGTCCGCCTCAAACCCGCGCTGGGTTTCCGCCGCCGAGGGCCCGCTTCCTCCGCAGAATCTGAGGTGCGAATACCTTCGCGATCCCTTGGGCATCGATGTCAAATTGCCGAGGTTCTCCTGGGTGCTCGAGCACACCGAGCGCGGTGAGAAGCAGACTGCATACCAGCTACTCGTAGCCACGCGGCCGGAATTGCTCGCACAAGACAAAGGCGACGCCTGGGATAGCGGCAAGATCTCATCGGACCATTCGACGCAGGTCGTGTATAGCGGCAAGGCTCTGGAGAGCACCCGCACTTATTACTGGAAGGTTCGCGCGTGGGACACGCAAGGCAAGACCAGCGCTTACAGCCTGCCAGAGCAGTTCGAAATGGGACTGCTTTCTGCGGGCGAGTGGGAAAGCCAGTGGATTCAGGGAGGCAGCGAGCTCCGTAAAGAGTTCTCGATTCCCGGCAAAATCGTCCGCGCCCGCGCCTACGTCACCGCGCTGGGATATTACGAGCTGCGGCTGAATGGCCAGAAGGTCGGCACGAACGTCCTCGACCCTGCTTGGACGACTTACGAGAAAAGGATTCTCTACATCACCTACGACATCACTTCGCAGCTTCACGAGGGCGCGAATACCGTGGGCGTGATGCTGGGCAACGGTTGGGCGGTCCCGCCGCAACATTACGGGCCGCCGATTGCGACCACGTGCTCCTCCCCGGCACTGCTGCTCCAGATCCAGGTTGGGCTTGAGGGCGGCAAGCAGTTCGCCGTCGTGAGCGACACTTCTTGGAAGGCCGCTCGCGGCCCCATC
>JAIQGB010000333.1 GCA_020072905.1 Terriglobia bacterium
ACAGGCGGCGTCAAGGAAGATGGCATCGAATTTCTGCCGGAGTATGCGCCGGGCGGCTTCCCGGCTGTCTTGAATCAGCTCCACTTCATACCCCAGCGGTCCCACGAAGCTGCGGAACAGCTTCAGGATCTCCGCGTCGTCATCGACGGCGAGAATTCGGAGTCGCATCGGGATCCCTGGCGTGCCGGGATAAGCCTGGACTCGCGGGGCAATGATTCAGAGCCTCGCGTGCACGAGAATACAACTAGGTGCGGCCGCAAGTCTACGCGTTGCTCCATCCGGGTGCGCTACGTGCGCCCTCTCCCGGTTGGACGGCCGTCGGCTTTTGGACTATCCTCACGCTTTCCAGGCACCGTGAATCCTTTTCGGGCAGTCGCGCCAGCGAAGTCAGCGGGGACAATAGTCGGACCTCGCCGCGATGGATATTTCACCTTCCCAATGTCTCGCGCGCCGCACCCCGAGACGCAGCTTGTAAGGACAGCGGCGGTCCTGAGCATCCCACGGAGGAAAGGACCATGCGATACCGAAGATCCGCCCCTGCGATACTCCCCCTCTTCATCCTCTTGTTGGTGCCGGCGACAGTCGCCCGTGCCCAATGGAATCCGCTGAATCCGGTGGTGGGAGTCCACCAACAAGATGATGGCGTGCTTTTCACCTTGCAGTCGGGTGTACTGCGTGTACAGGTTTTGGCGAGCGCCATCATTCGAGTCCGTTACTCGCCCACCTCTTCATTTCCGGACCGGCCCGATTACGTCGTTACAAAAAGCTCCTGGGCCGCACCCCGCTGGGAGATGCGGTCTGCCGACAAGGAAATCACCCTCGCCACTCCGCGTTTGCAGGTGGCGGTCACCCGCCAGGACGGCGCGATCGCCTTCAGTGATGCGGCCGGCCGGCGACTCTTCCAGGACAGCGGAAGAACCCTGACTCCCGTGGATGTCAACGGCGAGAACACCTATCACGCGGAAATGTTCGTGAACCTTTGGGGCTCTCCCGAGGCTTTCTACGGACTCGGCCAGCACCAGGCGGGAGTGTGGAACTACCGTGGAGAAGCAGTGGACATTTCCCAGGACAACACCAACATCGCCGTGCCGATGTTTTTGTCGAGCAACGGCTACGGCCTGTTCTGGAACAATCCGTCGCGGAGTCGCTTCAACAACCGCTTTCCGCAATCCTTGTACATCAGTTCCGAAGTCGCCGATGCGATCGATTATTACTTCCTCTACGGTCCCGAGTTCGACCAGATCATCGCAGCCTATCGCGAGCTGACCGGCGCGGCTCCGCTGTTCGGCAAGTGGGCCTATGGCTTTTGGCAGTGCAAGAACCGCTACCAATCGCAGGAAGAGCTGCTCGGCGTGGCCCACCAGTACCGCGAGAAGCACATCCCCGTGGACAACATCGTGCAGGATTGGTTCTGGTGGAACACGATGGGCGAGCCCGTCTTCAACAAAAACTATCCGGACCCGAAAGGAATGATCGACGACCTGCACCGCAATCATTTCCATCTCATGATTTCGGTCTGGCCCTATTTCCGTCCCGGCTCGCCGGTTTACGACGACATGGATAAGCGCGGATTTTTTATTGACCGCACCAAAGTCGCGGGGTTTCATCCCGCCGGCCAGGCCTTGTACGACGCCTTCAATCCGGCGGCACGGGCGTACTATTGGGACCTGATGGACAAAGCTCTGTTCCGCATCGGCGTGGACGCTTGGTGGCTGGACACAACGGAGCCGGAGACCGAGGGCCGGGAAGAAAACGTCCTGGTGCACGATAAGGTCGCGATCGGCAGCGGTGCCCGTTACGCCAACCTTTATCCTCTGATGACCACCTCGGCGGTCTACCAGGGCGAGCGCAGGGAGTCGGATCGTAAGCGGGTCTTCATCCTCTCCCGCTCAGCTTTTGCGGGGAGCCAGCGCGACGCGGCGGCAGTCTGGTCCGGGGACGTCAATTCCGACTGGGTGACCTTCCAGCGCCAGATCCCCGCCGGCCTGAATTATTCCCTCTCCGGCCTGCCTTATTGGACGACCGACATCGGAGGGTTTGTGGACGGCAATCCGGATGACCCGGCGTACCGCGAATTGTTCGTCCGCTGGTTCGAGTTCGGAACGTTCTGCCCCATCTTTCGGGTCCATGGAGGCCGCTCGACCAATCAGAATGAACTTTGGTCCTACGGGTCAGACGCGCAGCAGATCCTGACCAGTTACGACCGCCTGCGTTACCGATTGATGCCGTACATCTATTCTCTGGCCTGGAAAACGACGAGCGAGGGTTACACACCCATGCGCCCGCTGGTCATGGATTTTCTCACGGACGTGAGGGCGCGCAACATCGGGGATCAATTCATGTTCGGCCCGGCCATCCTCGTGAGCCCCGTGACGGAGCCGGGCGCCACCGCCCGCCATCTCTATTTGCCCAAGTCGAAGTGGTACGACTTCTGGTCGGGAGCCTCGACTGACGGTGGGCAAGCTGTCGAGGCTTCCGTTCCCCTCGACCGGATTCCACTCTTCGTGCGCGCCGGCTCCATCCTTCCCTTGGGACCTGACGTCGAGTACGCGGAGGAGAAACCCGCCGACCCGATCGAGTTGCGCATTTATCGCGGCGCCGACGCCGGCTTCATGCTCTACGAAGACGAGAACGATACGTACGATTACGAGAAGGGAGCCTACGCAACCATCGCCTTCCAGTGGGATGATGCCAAGCGGACATTGACAATCAGCGACCGCAAGGGCAGCTTCCCGGGAATGCTCGAAAACCGTACTTTCCGTATTGTCTTCGTCGGGGAGGGCCACGGCGCGGGCATTGCTCCGACGGGTCAGCCCGACAAAATCGTGAAGTATTCTGGAAAACAGGTCACGGTTTCCCCATGACCCGTTGCGGAGCACTGAAGAACGGTTTCCGTCCTCAAGTATTCAAGAGGGACGACGTTGCCGTCAGAGGCAATCCTGCCGGACCGCCGAAAGACCGGAAAGGGTGGACCGCGCCTTCGCGCTAGCGCTTGGCAATTTCGAGCTGGCGCGCCTGGGGAGACTCGAACTCCCGACCTACAGATTCGAAGTCTGCCGCTCTATCCATCTGAGCTACAGGCGCCTGACTTCAGTTTACTCTAACTTGTTGCGACGGAGAAGGTCGGGGACCACAGCGGATGGCGGGGCCCCCGGTGGATTCCTGGGAGGGCTGCTAAAAGGCTTGAGGTGAGGGTGATGTGTTATACTTCGCCAACTCCATTGGGGAGAGACTGACCGGTGTACGAGCGAACGGCATGCACCGGCGGAGTTTCGGACGCCAACTTAGCTCGATTGGAGTGTCACCTGCGTGCCGATCTGACCCTGGCCAAGTGAGGGCTGGTCATCTCGGGAAAGGAGTTGACTCATGTCCGACCGCGGAGTGTTCGTCGTGGCATTCACCACGGTAGTCCTCATCGTTGCCGGCGCGTTCGCCATTCCACAGTACTTCCCGTTCGAGCTGGTCAAGAGCCTGGTCTTCGTCGCCATCGCGATCATGGTCTTCTTTGGCGAAGACAATTACAGCTACATGCTCGGCATCCTCGCCCCTATCGTGGGGATTCTGCTCAACATGCTCCTTGGTGGTTTCTTCGACGAGTTTGCGGTCCTTTGGGCCTCCATTACGATGAAGCCCCTGCCGCAGCTCGAGACGCCGCTTCACAGTCTCGCCATCCTGACCGAGATCCTGCTGATCATCCTTTGCCTGCGAGCGTGGCGGAAGCAAGTCACGGGCCCGTTTTTCGGCAAAGTCTTCGGGATTTCGCTGGCGGTTTCCCTGGCGTATGGCGCCGTCCTGGCGGGATGGTACATGGCCGGCGTTTCCACGGTAGGGCGACTGCCCTAGCCCTTGCCAAACCACGCCGGGTGCGCGTTCCCGCACTCAAAACACCACGCACATTTGGTCTCAAGTGTCCCGTCTTCCAATTCATCTCTGATCTGCAGGTTGAGTGTGTGTGCGGCCACAGGCGGCTCGGCAGTTGCAGCACTGCAGGCTGATCGCTTCGAGTCTGGTATGATGTCTGTTGGGGCGCGGCTCGCAACGAAACTGGAACTGTTCGAAGGGAAGAATAGAGGGGCTCTGTTGATGGCGGCGGGTGAAGACAGGTTTCAGAGGGTGCAGATTGTTGAGCGGAAGGACTATGCCGGCGATCTGTGGTCGATCCGCGTGCGGCCCGAGGAGAAGCTGAAGTTTCAGCCTGGCCAGTACGCCACCTTGGGCATTCGCGACGGCGACCACATGATCGAGCGGCCTTATTCGATTGTTTCCAGTCCGCACGAAGAGGAAATCGAGTTCTTTTTTGAATTGGTGCCGGAAGGAGGGCTGACTCCGATCCTCCACCACATGGGCGTCGGCGAAACGCTCTGGATGCGGCGCCAGGCCAAGGGCCGATTCGCCTTCGACGACAAGAGCGGGCACCTGAATCATTTTCTGGCGGCGACGGTGACGGGAGTCGCGCCTTTCGTCAGCATCGTCCGCAATCTGACGGGAGAAATCCGCAACGGCCGGACGCCCAACTGTAAACTGGCGATCCTGCATGGCGCCAGCCGCTCCTGGGAATTCGCCTATCGCGAGGAACTCCAAGCGCTCTCCAATGACTCGAGCTGGTTCCGCTACGTCCCCGCTATCAGCCGCCCCTGGGAGGACCCGTCCTGGAAGGGCGAGGTCGGCCGGATCGAAGACGTTTTGCGCAAGCACTTGGACGCGCTGGGATTCGAACCCAAGACGACCACAGCCTACCTCTGCGGCCACCCGCAGATGATCCTCAATGCCCAAAGCATCCTGCAACGTCGGCGATTCCAGAAGGAATTCATCCGCGAAGAGGTCTATTGGGTCCCGGAAAAAGGGGGAAGCAGGCCGGCGAGCTCCTGATCACCCGGCCCGGCGTGTACCGAACTGCGTCGAGCGTTGGAGAGGCCGCGATTCTCGGGCAGGGGATGACTTCAGAAAACGCAGAGCGCCCCTGCCCAGGCGGATAAAGACCACAGAAGGCGCGCAGCTCTCC
>JAIQGB010000334.1 GCA_020072905.1 Terriglobia bacterium
ACCCGCTGGCGCCACTCGACGGTGAGATCGGCCTTCTGGTTGTTCGGCGTGGTGAAGCGCGACTTGCCCGGGACGCGGTGGTCCTTGCCGTCGGGGTCCTTGGCGGTCTCGAACGCGGCGTTCTTGACATCCGCACCCTCTTTAAATTTGCTCATCTCGGCTTGCTTCTTTCCCTCCGTCCATTTTGTCGAACTGTCAAAGTAGATCCTCTTATCGGCATTCCCTCGATGGACGTCCAGATACGACTCATCCATGCTGATTCGAGTGATGGCGCCGTGCCAGCGGGCTTCCTTGGCGCCGGCAGCCGTTTTCTCCTTTTCCTGCTTTTCCTGGGCCGCGGTTCCGGCTGCGGCAAGTCCTGCTACCAGAAAAACACCAAGCAGTAGAACGATTACCCTCTTCATGGCATCCTCCAATGTTGGATTCTTTGTAGTCATTACCCTGACTTTGAGCCTCTGTCCGACGCCCCCTCTCGGCGGCCACAAACCACCGGGAGTCTTCGAGCGCACGGAGCGTGCAGCTTCCACAACGGGCTAATACATCACTTCGCTCTCTCCCTTCTGCGAGACAAGCTTCTCGAAATGGGCCACCATCTTGTCCCGCCTTGCCAGGAGTGCCTTAACCAGCTCCTTGGAGAGGTGCGGCTTGGTTCTTTCGAGAACTTCATCGTAGCTCAACTTATGAAGTCGCTCGAACAACTGCCGGTCGCACCTGTCCAGGTTTCCGGGGCTCTTCAAGTCATGTTGAAGCCTGAAGGCGCGGGTGAAGTCAACTCTCCAGATCTTCCAGTCTTCAGTGATCAATACATTCGTCAGGTTCGCGTCGGTGTCGTACACCAGTTCGTCGAAAACCCGCACCTTGGCCATCTGTCTGTTCCAAGCCTCGACGTCGGGAGGCTGCAGGTTTTCTTTGGTCCGCGTGGCCTCCATCCATTTCCATGACACCCACCAGCTCAACGCGCCCCTCTCTCCTTTCCAATCACGCTCCACGGTCACCGGCACCATGTCGCCCAAGCCCAAAAGCTTGGCGAGTTGATAAGCCGCGATGTTGAAGTGGTAGGAGTCCCGGAAGTCAAATTCACTTCTTCCATCCGCAAACGCGTGGCGGACCTCGCGTATATCAACTGACTGAAAGATGGCATCGTGCAGGAGAGTGCCGTCACTCAATGTCAAGCGCCAGGGGTGAGTGATACCCGTGCCGACCTGGCGGCTCTCCACCACCCGGGCGTGCAACAAGAAGTCTCCCTTTTGCTCTTCCGTTAGGTTCGGTTCAGGGCTTGGGGCTTGCGGACTCGAGGCCAGGACTAAACTTGCAGTAGCCAGACACAAAGCGGCGATAAACCCGCCCGAAAGGCGACGTGGATGCATCTCCTACTCCTTTCAGCGATCCATCGGCGGGGTTCAACCGGGCACAGTGTACCCCCGCCCAGATCGCATTGCAAGTCGCCGCAGCAGGGTAGCGCAGACCTCGGTTTTCGGAGGTCTGCGGCGTGTGCACAGACGAACCAGGACCTTGTGGAGCAGGTTTGAGGCGATCGGCGGATCACTGCTTGACGTGCTTGAAGACCAGTGCCAACGTCGCGCCGTTTTGTTTCCACTCGCCGGCAATCTCGGAGTTCTCTTTGTTCATATTCCCGTCGTAGATGCCCTTTATGGGCTCACTCTCGAAGTGTAGCACCGGCTCTTGGTACGTAATCACCGTGACGGGAATGTCCGTGGCATTCTGGTCCGGACTATCGAGCGTGGCGGCCAGCGCGCCGTCTTTCGCCTGGGTAACGTGGAGAACCACCCGCAGCTTACCTTGCATTCCTGCGTCGAGCGTGCCCTCCCAATCGCCCACCACTGCCGGGGCTTTCTCTCCCCGGGCCAGGCCGGGCGCGAGAGCCAATCCCAAGGCCAGGGACAGTCCCCCCAATGCCAATTGCCGTAGACGCTTCTTCATAATCAAACTCCTCCCCATGAATTTTCTTTCTGCTCCCCTGGCGGGTGACCATTTCCAAATAACCGCGGCATATCGACGCGCACTACTGCGGCACGACCAATCCCCGTTTGACGGCGTAAAGGACCAACTCTGCCGTGCGATGCAGTCCCAGCGCTTCCATGACGTGGGCGCGGTGGACCGCCACGGTATTGACGCTGATGCTGAGCAGGACGGCAATTTCCTTATTGGACTTACCCTGCGCGATGAGCTGCAAGACTTCTCTTTCGCGCAGCGTGAGGCGTTCATAAGCATCCTGGCTGGTATCTTCGAACGAGCCGGCCCGCAAGCTTTCAATCACCACATTGGAGACGCCGGGGCTCATGTAGGCGCCGCCTTCGGCGAGGGCGATGACGGCGCGGGTCAGGTCCACCTCGATGGCGTTCTTGAGGATGTAGCCCTTGGCCCCGATCTCGAAGGCCTTGCGGACGTAGGCGTCGTTCGAGTACATGCTGAGAATCAGGATCTTGGTGTTGGGGAGCTCCTTCAGGATTTCCGCGCTCGCCTCGAGCCCGCCGAGTTCCGGCATGGAAAGGTCCATCACCACAACTTGGGGCTTGAGCTCTTTGGTTTGCCTTACCGCGGCGAGTCCCGTGCTCGCTTCACCCACCACGGTGATGCGCGCGTCGTCTTCGAGGATGCGCCGGAAGCCCTGGCGGACCAGCGTGTGGTCCTCCGCGAGCAGGACACGGATTTTGTTTTCGGGATTCGTAGGGGTCATAAGTTAGGTCACCTTTTCGGCCGCAGGATGCGGCGCGCTGCGCCGGAGCGGAACGCGGACGCGGACTACGGTTCCCTTGCCGGGCGCTGACTCGATCCGGCAGGAGCCGTTCAAGTGCTCGGCGCGCTCGCGCATGCCCATCAGTCCCAAGCCCTCGCCGGAGGCGCGGTCCATCTCCCCGCCGAGATCAAAGCCTGCGCCGTTGTCGCGGATTTCCAGGCTCATTTCACCCTGGGACTCGCGCAGAACCACCCAGGCCCGGTCCGCCTTGGAATGTCGTGCCACGTTGTTCAGCGCTTCCTGGACGATGCGATAGATATGAATGGCGTCCTCGCCGGGGAAGAAATCATCGCTCATCCCGCGCTCAAACTGAACGGGGATGCCCGTCTGGCGGGTGAATTGGCGCACGAACCAATCGAGCGTCGCCTCCAGACCGAAATCATCGAGGATCGCGGGACGAAAAATCTGGGAGTTGTCGCGGACGGTCTGCAAGGTGTCCTCGACGATTTTCTTCACCTTTTGCACATCCTGGACGAAGATCGAGTCCTTGGGGAGGCCCTTCTGCCCGGCGTGTCCCAGCATCAGGCCGATTGCCGTCAACACCTGGCCGAACTCGTCGTGAAGGTCGCGCGCCACTTGCCGGAGTGTTTCCTCCTGGACCTCGATGAGCTTCCAGGAGAGTTTGCGGAGCTGTTCGGATTGCGCCCGCAACTGCTCGAGAAGCTGCGCGTTCTTCAGCGGCCCGAGCGTGGCCGCGACAAGCTGCGTGGCGAGGCGGAGCTCATCTTCACTGGGCGCCGCGTCGTGCAATTCGCGGACGAGCGCAAAGACTCCGACGAGCGTCGAACCCACGCGCAGGGGCAGGGCCAGGAACTCCGCCGCCGCAAGCTGGCCCTGCGGCGCGGCGCTCAGGCGTGCCGTGGCAAGCTGACCTGTGTCGAGCGAAGCCAGTGAAGCGGCGAGCGCCTCGCCCCAGGGCGCCTCCTCGGCTTCCTCAACCGCCAGTCCGCAGGCCGCCTGGGGGAGGAACCGTCGAGCCTCAGACTGGTAGCGGAGGAAGAGGACGCGTTCCACGCCGAGCGCGCGGCTCAGTTGCTCGCAGGTGTCCTGCAAAACTTTGCCCGGCTCCTGCTCCTGGCTGACCGCATTGATGGCATCGTAAAGCGCCGCGAGTTGCTGATTTTGCACCTGGAGCCTGCCTGCCAGGTGATGCAGCCTTTCGAACGTCTTGCGGTTGGCCTGCAAGGTGTAGAGCCCTGTGCCCAGAGCCACCAGGAAGAGTACGCCGACCACCAGGAGGATGTCGCGTTTAACTTTTCCGTACACCGCGTTGATTCGCTCGCCCGCCTCCGCCTGCGCTTGATCGTTCAACATCAGGAGGCTGGCGATGACGCGGGAAATAATCTCGCGCTTGCTCTCGAGTTGGGAGCGAATCACGTAGCGCGCTGTTTCTTCATGGCCGGTATCGGCCAGCGTGAAGGCTTCGTCGGTGGTCAGCCAGAAGTCCTGGAGGAGGTCGCGAAGCTGCGCGCGCTTTTCGTTCCCGGCCGGGGTGGTCGCCGCGTACTCGGCCTCGAGGGCAAAAGCTTGGTCCATGTCCTTGTGGACGCGTCCGTACTCGCCCCGCCAGTAGCCGATCGGGTAGCGGCTCTCGGGCAGCGTCATGTCGCGCAGCGAGATGGCGAGGAAATAGGTGTTGTCCTGAAGCCGCAAGAGTTGCAGGGAAGCCAGGCGGTTCTTCTGCACGACGTTGGTCTGGAAATCCTCCAACCAGCGAACCTCGTGGATGGCGTAGGCCGCAAAAACCCCGAAAATCGAGAGCGTGACGCACAGGCCCACCCAGAGACGCGTGGAGGGCGAGGGGATCTGACTCAGCAGATCGTGTTGGGACGGGGCCTTGCGCATGGCTCTGCTAACAATAGCGCAGGCAGAAGGGAGCATCAACATCCTTCGTAGTGGACGGCCCTAGCGGAGTCTCTCGGTAGGGGAGCAGCCCTTGGGGTTCCCGAGGGAGCGCGGAGCGCTCCCCTGCCAAAAAGCAGCGGCCCGCCAGAGGGCGGGCCGCAGGCTGTAGATCGGTTGAACCGTGGGGCACGGAGCGCCCCAGGAAATCAGAAGTTGAGCCGCACGGCAAACTGGATGATTCGCGGCCCGTTCATAGGACCAAAGACCTTGCCGAAGTCGCTCCCGTCACCAAGGCTCGTATCCGGGTTGCCG
>JAIQGB010000335.1 GCA_020072905.1 Terriglobia bacterium
CACCCTGGTCTCTCCAGGGCGGAGAATGAATTGGCCAAGCTCCGCGAGTAGGTGACGGAGCAGCAAACGCAGATCAACGAACTGCGCGCCGTGCTCGCCGAGCAGAAGGAAGTGCTCGACCGGGTGCTCAAGGTTCTGCCGGCAGCGGGCGGCGGTTCCGTACCGGATCTCCTTGGCGGTGGCGCAGACAAGCCCGCCCGAGGAGCGCGCGCGAATGCCTTCGCACCGGCCGCGCCGCCTTCTGCTGAGGGTCCCGAGACCGTGAGCTCCACTGAGGTCCGGCAGTACATGCGCAAGGTTGATGAACTTGGAAAGCAGACCGAAGGCACAGCGCGGAGCCTCGGCGGGTTCAAATTCAGCGGGGACCTCCGCCTGCGGTTAGACGCCACGATGCGCTCGAGCAACAGCATCGCCCCGGCGCTCCAAAACATTCGGGGCCGCTACAGGTTGCGCCTGAACGTGGACAAGGACCTTGATCCCCGCTTCCGCTTCCACCTGCAACTCTCGACAGGACCCTTCAACAACGGCCTCACCAACGAGCAGGATTTCAGCGGCGTCGTCGCGAAACACCCCTTCTCGATCGCCGAGGCGTATGTGGACTTCCACCCCAGCTCGCGCTTCTCGCTGCGCGGCGGCCGCATGGAGGAAGTCTTCGCGGACAACTCCCGTTTCCTTTGGGACAACGACGTGCGCTTCAACGGATTCCAGCAGGTCGTCAAACTCCCCCTGGCAGGGAATGCCCTGGGGATCAAGAGCGTCGAGTTCCGCTCCGGTGAGTACATCCTGACGAATCCCAATGTCGTGGTCCTATCGCCGACATCCCCGTTCGTCAGTGCGGGCTACCAGCCCGGCCAAAAGGTGCGTGCCGCCAACTTGTTTCATCCTGGCGTCGTCGTCCGCGGAGACCTCTCCTCCAACTGGAGCCAGCAATTCATCAGCGACGTCGAGATCTACCGCAACCCGGACCAGATTCTCCTCTCAACCGTATCAAACGGATTCCCGGTGGTGGTGAGCAATTCGCTCGGCGTTGCGCTCTCTGGCCCCTTGACCGGCTCAGGAAACGGAACCACCACGCCGGGTGGCGCCATCTACAGCGCGCCGCATTTCCAGATCGTGCGGGCCGCGTACCGGCTCGAACGCCAAGGGTGGGAAATAGGTGACCGCTCGATGCCTTTCTGGCTGGATTTCCAGGCGACGCGCAACACCGGCACGAGCAAACTTCGCGACGCATTCATGGTTTCAGCCAACCTCGGCGCGGTCAAGAAATTTGGTGACATGCGCTTTCTCTACCAGTTTGCCATCAAGGACGCGAACTCCTTGATTGCTCAGTTCACCGATGACGAGTTGGGCATCGGCACGGGCGCGAATATGTCCGCCCAAGCGGTGCGCTTTGACCTCGGGCTGACCCGCTTCCTGCAATGGCAGAACCTCTTCTTTTTCCAGAATCCTCGCCGACCCAGTAATCCCGCCGAACTATTTTTCGTTCCCTTGCAGCCGGGGGCGAACATGGCCTTCCGCTACCAGGGCCAGTTGGCGTTTGCTTTCTAGCCTTGCAATCGGCGCGAGGGGACGCCCGCTTCACAGCCCAAGCTTCACGTTCCCGTGGGTCGTGCGTTCCCCGCTGCCCCCGAAGAGTTAACCGGACTTTCATGGTCGCGTCATCGGGTGTCAATACGCGGCGCAGATACTTCTGCGTGATGACGAACAACGAGATAGAACTCTTGATCCTGGCCGGACTGCTCGTGCTGCTGGTGGCCCTCGGCGCGGCGCTGGCCCGGCGCAAGAAGTCGGATCCGAAGATGGCCTTTTTCCTGGCCCTCCTGCAGGATCTCCCTGCCGGCGTGGTCACGAGTGGGGCTTCGTTTCCCGCGAGGTGGGTCCCGCGAAGCTCCCGGAGGCATTGGCCCGGATTCAGCCAACCCTGGGGATCAACTCCAGGATGGAGAGGAGCGTTTATGGTGGAGATGATTTCGGCACTCTTGGTTCACAACCGGGAAGACACTTTTGACACCCTGAGACCGATCCTGGAGGGTCAGTGCATCGTCACGCGGCAAGCAAGGAGTTGCGGAGAGGCTCTGTTTTCGCTATGGGGAAAACGGCCTCCTCACTTGGTGTTCACGGACTTGCAGCTCGCCGATGGGAATTGGTGCGATGTCATCTCGCTGGCGGGCAAGTGCCCGTTGCCCATTAATGTCATTGTGGTCTCCCGCCTGTTCGACGTGAACCTTTACATCGAGGCGATGGAGCGGGGCGCCTTTGACTTTGTCACGCCACCCTTCGAGGCTCCTGACGTAGCCCACGTGGTCCGCGGCGCGACTCAAAATGTGCTCCGTCGCCGCCTCCCTCACGAGAATCCCAGGAGCCATGCTCCTGGCCCCTCGGCCCGCACCCAGTGGCACCAAGCCGTGGTTTCGGCTCTCACCGCCCTGGATTCGCCGGGCGACGCCGACCTGTAACCGAACTTTCATGTAGTGGTTATTCAGGCTTAACCCGTCGCCGCCATACTGGCTTGCTTCCGTAATCAAAAGCTGTCCCGACACAGGCCTTAGGGAAATCGCCGAAGTGCAGGCCGAATTATCGAACACGCACAAGGATCAAATGATGCAAACGAAATGTAGGACCTTCCGATTTGCCTGGAGTGCCTTCGTGCTGGCCGCCATTCTCGCGGTAGGTGGGCTCACGGCGACCGCCGAGACAGGCGAGAAACCCGCCGCAACGGGGAAGCCCGTGTCCTCCAAAGCCTCCACGCCAGACAAAGCGAAGGCAGACCCAGTTTCGGACAACGCCGATGAAGTCACCCTCCTCAAGCAACAATTCGCGTTGCAGCAGAAGCAGATTGAGCAGCTCCGCGAGGCGTTACAGGAGCAGAGGGAGCTTCTGGAAAATGCGCTCCAAAGCAGGCAAGCTTCCCAAGCGGCCGAGTCGACATCGGCGCAGGCGCCGAACCTGGGCCGCGTGGCGTCCACCAGCCCGATGGTCCCCAAAAGCGCGGGGAAGCCTGCGGGCGGCGACGCGAATCTGGTGGCTTCCACCTTGATCCCCTCCGAGGCTGCGCGTTCCGCAGTGGTGGCAGGCAATCCGCCGAGCAAGGAGGAGGAAGAAGCCTCGCCTCTTCAGTTTCGTATCGGCAGCGCTTACGTTACCCCGGTGGGATTTATGGATTTCACGAGTGTGTGGCGTGACCATACCGGCGGCAGTGGGATTGGGACGAACTTTGGGGGCATACCTTACGGAAACGTCTTTCAGAATAATCTCAGCGAGTTCCGCTTGAGCATGCAGAACTCCCGCGTCGGCTTTCGTATCGATGCGCTGGTGAAAGGCGCTCACGTGATCGGCTACATGGAGTCGGACTTCCTGGGGAACAACCCGGGAAACGTTGCCGTGAGCAGCAACAGCAACACGCTGCGCTCGCGGTTGTACTGGGTCGACCTCCGGAAGAGTAACTGGGAAGTGCTGGGCGGTCAGACCTGGAGCCTGATCACGCCGGGCCGCACGGGCATTTCGCCTTTGCCCGGCGACCTCTTCTTTACGCAAAACATCGACGTGAACTATCAACTTGGCTTGGCTTGGGGGCGCATCCCGGAATTCCGGTTTGTTTGCCATCCAAGGAAGACAGTCGCCTTTGCCCTGGCCCTCGACAGTCCCGAGCAATACGTGGGAGGTTCAGCGGGCGGCGGACTCGTCACCTTCCCGTCGGCTCTCGCCTCGACGTATGGGAACGAACTGAACACCGGCGGCAATACGCTGGGCGTTCCGAACGTCGCTCCTGATGTGATCGCGAAATTGGCTCTTGACCCTTCCAAAAAGTTTCACTTCGAGGTCGGCGGAGTCGAGCGCAATTTCAAGCTCTGGAATCCGACGACGGGAACCACCTATACGACAGCCGGTGGCGGCGGGTTCCTGAACCTGAATTTTGAACTGTCCAAGGGCTTCCGCGTGCTCACAAACAATTTCTGGAGCGATGGCGGCGGTCGGTATATCTTCGGCCAGGCCCCGGATCTAATCGCACGAGCCGACGGCAGCCCCTCGCTCATCCACGCCAGTTCGACTGTTTCAGGCTTCGAGTACACACATCAGAACACGCTGCTCTATTCTTACTACGGCGGCCTTTACGTCGGACGGAATGTGGCGATCAACACGGATGGCGCGCCCGTAGGTTACGGATACACCGGTTCGCCGGCCGGCCAGAATCGCGCCATTCAGGAAGCCACTTTTGGCTTCAACCAGACCCTCTGGAAAGATGTGAAGTACGGCGCCTTGAACTTCATGGGCCAGTATTCGTACCTTACGCGCAATCCCTGGTCCGTCGCCACCGGAAAGCCCAACGACGCAAATATGAACATGGTGTTCTTCAATTTGCGCTACACACTGCCCGGATCTGCTCCCACCTTGGGGAAGTAGCCAGGTCATCAAGGGAGGATCAGGGCAGATCGAGCATAGTCCATAGGGATCCAAGGTATGTTCTGCCTGGACGGGCAGAGCGGAAGGGCTGAGATCATCCTTAGTCTGTAGCAAGTTTGTAACATGCGCTTAACCGGGCTGTAACAAAACAGCCTCAATCTCAATATGGAGGAAATCCAATGAAAAAGCTGTCGGCCTTGCATCTAGCGCTGACGCTTGTCGTGGCAGGTATGGCGGTCGCCTTAGTCTGGGGACCCGAGAGGCAGTGGGCAGCGCCTCCACCCCCACCGGCATCCTTGATTAACGGAGCCGGGGCTACCTTTCCTTACCCCATCTATTCCAAGTGGTTCGACGAATACCACAAGCTCCACCCGGACATTCAGATCAACTACCAGTCGATCGGTTCGGGGGGGGGCATCCAGCAACTCAGGGCGGGGACCGTCGATTTCGGCGCCTCGGACATGCCCCTGAATGACCAATTGCTCGGCGAGTTTAAGTTCAAAGTCATCCACTTTCCCACGGTGTTGGGTGCGGTCGTTCCGACCTACAACATTCCGGGTGTGGATCAGGAGCTGAAGTTCACACCGGAAGCTCTGGCGGGCATCTACCTCGGGAAAATCACCAAGTGGAATGACGCCGCTCTCACCGGACCCAATCCCGGCGTGAACCTTCCTGGCCAGGACATCGTGGTGGTTCACCGCTCGGACGGCAGTGGGACGACGTTCGTTTGGACGGATTATCTTTCCAAGGTGAGCCCTGATTGGAAAAGCTCCGTGGGAAGCAATACTTCCGTGCGTTGGCCCGTCGGCTTGGGTGGTAAGGGGAACGAGGGCGTTGCCGGGCTCGTGAAACAGACGCCCGATTCCATCGGCTATGTGGAACTGATTTATGCGATTCAGAACAATCAGCCCTATGGGCGCGTGCGGAACTCCTCGGGGGATTTCGTCAAGGCGAGCCTGGCTTCCGTGACGGTCGCGGCGGCCGGCGTGGCTGGCCAGATGGAGAAGGATGTCCGTATCTCGATTACCGACGCGCCGGGCAAGGATGCCTACCCGATCTGTAGTTTCACCTATCTGCTGATTCCCGCTCAAATCGCGGATGGGGCCAAAAGGAAGGTCATCGCGGATTTTCTCCACTGGATGCTCGCCAACGGGCAAACGATGGTCGAGTCCCTGAACTACGCTCGGCTCCCCAAGAGTGTGGTGGCCATCGAGAGCAAATCGCTGGCACAGATCCGATAAGCATGGCGTCTTCGGCAAGCACGCTCAGGTCCTCGTCCCGCCCGGTTTTGACCGGGCGGGTGCGGGGCTTTCTTCTCCGCCTGCGAACCGGCGATGAGGTCGCGCACCTTATTACCCTGATCTTTGCCTCCGCCATCTTTCTCATCACCGTGCTGCTGGTTTTCGAGCTTTATCGGAACTCCGCACTGTCGCGGGAGAAGTTTGGCTGGCAGTTTCTCATCACGCGAACCTGGGATCCGGTCTTCGAGGACTTTGGAGCTCTGCCTTTTATCTTCGGCACGGTAGTGACTTCCGCGCTGGGTCTTCTGCTCGCCGTCCCACTGGGTGTGGGCGCGGCCATCTTCCTGGCGGAACTGGCCCCGCCGCGCATTTCTGACGTGCTGGCCTTCATCATCGAACTGCTCGCCGCGGTCCCAAGCGTCATTTACGGACTGCTGGCTATCTTCACTCTGGTGCCGTTCCTGCGGACGACCGTCGAACCCTTTCTGAAGTCGACGCTCGGCTTTTTGCCCCTCTTCCAGGGTCCCGCGTATGGAGTCGGATTGCTGGCCGCGGGACTGATTCTCGCCGTTATGATTGTCCCCTTTATCGTTTCGATCTCACGCGAAGTCCTGATGGCGGTCCCCCCCGAACAGAGAGAGGCCGCCCTGGCGTTGGGCGCCACGAAGTGGGAATCCACATGGAAGGTGGTGGTGCCTTACGCCCGCGCGGGCATCCTGGGCTCCGTCTTTCTGGCCATGGCCCGGGCGCTCGGTGAAACCATGGCGGTCACAATGGTCATCGGGAACGACCCAAGAATCTCGTCCTCCTTGTTCGCACCGGGCGACACCATCGCCTCGGTCATCGCCAATCAGTTCACCGAAGCGACCAGCGACCTTTACATTCACGCCCTGATCGAGCTGGGCCTGGTGCTCTTCATCCTCACCATCATCCTCAATGGCTTGGCGCGCTTGCTGATCCTGGCGACGCAGCGC
>JAIQGB010000336.1 GCA_020072905.1 Terriglobia bacterium
GGGCTGGCAGGCAGTACCCGAGCACACCAGGGCTACCGGCACGCCGTCGAGCGGCAGGTTGGGGAGTGTCGCTGCGAGGCCGGCGGGCAGGTTTCCCGCCTTGACTTCTTTGGGTTCGAAGGTCAGCACATGCTTGCCCGCGCGCGGCGATAGGTAGGCAGCCTGCAATAAAGCGCGGGTCCGACCATCGCCGGCCGGACCAATCACCACGATCTCCACAGGCGCTCGCAGGTGATGGCTTAACGCTAATCCGTAGGTGGCAGCGAACAGTCCGTACTCCTTGGCCTTCGCCGCAAACAGATTCAGAATCGCTTCAGCCTTTTCGCGAAAGTCCGGGCGCTCCGCCAGCTCGGCCAGCCGGTCGAGCACCAGGGCCGCCGCCGAATTTCCCGAGGGCGTGGGAGAATCCTGGAAAGGTTTGTGCGCAAACTCCAGTCTCCCCTGCCGTTGTTCAAGATCCCTGGCCGTATCGAGGAAGCCTCCTTCGCGATCATCCCAGAAGCGGCGGACAGTCATTTCCATCAGCTCTAGAGCGGCATCGAAATAGCGTCGGGCTCCGGTCACTTCGTAGGCGTCGAGCAGCGCCGTTGCTACGAAAACCTGGTCGTCGAGCAGGCCGTCGATCCGCGCCTGTCCATCCACCAGGCTGTGATACATGCCTTTCTGCGGGTCATAACTTTTGGCGAGCAGGACGTCGAGCGTGAGCAAAGCGCGGTCGCGCACCCCCTCGAGCCCCAAAGTCCTGTAAGCCTCCAGGAGGGCGGAGATCATCATGCCGTTCCAACTCGCGTAAATCGTCGGGTCCACAAACGGTGTGGGACGCTGGGCGCGAGCCTGGAGCATCTTGGCCTTGGCGCGTGCCAGAATCTCGCGCACCTCCTCGGGCCGGCGATTGACGCGAGCCCCGATGGCTTCGACGGGTTGATCGATGAAGAGCACGTTCTTCGCCGGGTTGTGTTGCATCTCGCCGACAGGCTCGACGTGGTAATACTGCGCGATGACTTCCGCTTCGAGCGGATCGAGCGCAGCCTTGACTTCGTCGAGCGTCCAGGTGAAGTAGTCGCCGTCGTCTTCCAAGCTGTAATCCGCGTCCTGGCTCGCGTAAAAACCGCCGTCGGGAGGCGAGAGGACGTTCTCGATGAAGGAGAGAATTCCGAGGGCGATTTCCCGAAAGGGCTGCTCTCCTGTTGCCTGGAACGCGTGGAGGTAGTTCACGAGCAGCCCCGCGTTGTCATAGGACATCTTCTCGAAGTGCGGGACACGCCACCGCTCGTCCACGGAGTAGCGATGGAACCCGCCGCCGATCTGGTCGTAAACACCGCCGCGCCCCATCTGTTCGAGTGTTGTAATGACGACGTTCAAAATCCACGTCTGGTGCGTTTCGAGGTAGATATCAAGGAGCAAGTCCAGCGCGCTGGGATGGGGGAACTTGGGGGCGGCGCCAAAACCGCCGAACTGCGGATCGAACATTCGGCCGATGTTCGCGAGGACCGCCTCGAGCACGTCACGGCCGGCCTGGGCACCATCGGATCGAACTTCCTCGGCCTGGGCAAGAGCCTCGGAGATTTTCTCTGCGCTGGTCAGGATATCCTGCCGATGAACGCGGTAGTTGTGCGCGATGCTTTCGAGTGCGCGCTTCATCCCGGGACGGCCGAAGCGATCGTCGGGCGGAAAGTAAGTCCCCCCATAAAAGGGCTTGCCGTCGGGAGTCAGAAACGCCGTGAGCGGCCACCCGCCCTGCCCCGTCAGCGCGCTCACGGCGACCTGGTAGCGCGCGTCGATGTCCGGACGCTCATCGCGGTCCACCTTAACAGCGATGTAGTGCTCGTTGATGAGGCGGGCAATATCTCCATTCTCATAGCTCTCGCGGTCCATGACGTGGCACCAGTGGCACCACACCGCGCCGATATCGAGAAGAATGGGCTTCTCCTCGCGGCGGGCCTGATCAAAAGCGGCGTCACCCCACTCCCGCCATTGGACCGGCTGATGAGCGGCGCTCCGCAAGTAGGCACTGCGGGCCTGCGACAGATCGTTCTTGGACTTCACGTCGCTCATCGGATGAGAATGGAGGAAGCCCGCAAAAGTGGAGAAAGGGCTTACTGCACGCGCTCCGGGCCGGATGAGGGCTCGCCGGCGGTCTCGTCGTCGAGCGGCTTCCGGCCGGCAAAACCCTCTTCGAGGCCGTGCCAGTAAACGATGCGCTCCTCGCCCAGTTTCCAGCAAAGATAAACTTCCTCGCCTTTGCGCAAAGTGGGGAAGTCCACCAATCCCTCGTCGAGATCCTTGACCAGGCAGCCGGTTTCCTGAATCTGGTTGAGGGCTTCCTGTAACTGGGCGACGAGTTTCTCGCGCTGCTCGCGCGTGGCGGCGAGTTTTCCGTAAGCGGGAAGCGATCCGCCCAGCACCATGATTCGCGCCGACGCCTGTGACAACTCCTGGTCGAGTCCCTCCACCTGCTGCTTGCTGTCGCGCGCCTGGCGAAGGCAGTGCTCGATCAGCGGCAGGAGTTCTTCGGCTTCCTCACGCTTGAAGTATTTCTCAGCCATATAAGACAGTTGACAGTCGACAGTTAACAGTCAACAGTAAGCCAGAAGAGGCGCAGCCATTTCTTTGGCCTTCGACTTTCAACTGTCGACTGATGACTGCCCTTTACATTTCCAGCATTCGATCGAGCGCCACACGCGCCCAGTGCTTGGTCTCCGTATCGACACTGACGCGATTCACGACACGTCCATCGAGGAGGCTTTCGAGCGTCCAGCAGAGGTGCTGCGGCGAAATCCGGAACATCGTGCTGCACAGGCAGCCGCAGTCTTCCAGCGAAACGACGAAGCGGTCAGGAAGTTCTTGCGCCAGGCGGTTCACCAGATGAATCTCTGTGCCCACGGCCCACCGGCTCCCCGCGGGGGATTCGGCAACGCGCTTGATGATGAACTCCGTCGAGCCCACCTCATCGGCAAGCTGGCACACTTCCCAACGGCACTCGGGGTGGGCGATCACGCCAATGCCGGGATACTGCGCGCGAACTTTCTCGACGTGCGCGGGCAGAAAACGCTGGTGGACCGAGCAGTGGCCCTTCCACAGGATGACGCGCCCCTGGCGGATCTGGTCTTCGCTCAGCCCGCCTATTTCTTCGTGCGGATTCCAGACCACCATCTGCTCAAGCGGGATTCCCATGCGGTATCCGGTGTTTCGCCCCAAGTGCTCGTCGGGAAGGAATAGACCTTTCTCGCCGCGCGCGAGTGCCCACTCCATCACCTTGCGCGCATTCGACGATGTGCACACTGCCCCGCCGTGGCGCCCCACGAAGGCTTTGATCGCCGCCGTGGAATTGATGTAGGTGATGGGCACGAGGTGGGCGTCCGTAACGCTGGCGAGTTCGTCCCAGCACACTTCGACCTGCTCCAGATTCGCCATATCGGCCATCGAGCAGCCGGCGTTCAAGTCAGGAAGAATCACAATCTGGTGGTCGCCACTCAGAACATCGGCGCTTTCCGCCATGAAGTGCACGCCGCAAAAAACGATGTACTCGGCTTCCTTGCGGCTGGCGGCCTGCTGCGAAAGCTTCAGGGAATCGCCGCGGTAGTCGGCGAACTTCACCACCTCGTCGCGCTGGTAATGGTGGCCGAGGATAACGAGCCGGGAGCCCAGCGTGGCTTTGGCGCGCGCGATCCGCTCGTCAAGTTCCTGCTCGGGCAGTTCGACATAGGTCTCAGGAATGAGGCTCAAGGTTGCAGTGCCCATATGGCTCAAGTATCCAGTTTAGCCCAAATAGAGCGCACTTGCAGGCTTCGAGCGCCAATCGTTACCCGCCGATATAGACCATCGTCCGCTTTGGCTGGACGAAATCCGTCTCGTTGATGCGATGCCCCGGCTCCTTCAGGTGCACGACGCGCGTGAAGAATTGCGCGAGGTCGAGGTCCGTGGCGCCGTTGCGAACGAGGTGCCGCACATCATGCTCCCGCAAGGAGAATAGACAGGTGCGAATTTTCCCGTCCGCCGTCAAGCGCAGGCGGCTGCACTGGCCGCAGAAGGGAATCGAAACCGGCGCGATGATGCCCAGCTCACCCTGGCCATCCGCGAACTTGTACCGCAGCGCCGTCTCGCTGGGAGAACGACGGGGAATCTCGACCAGTGGGAACACGGGATTAATGGTCTTGACAATTTCCTTTGCCGTGACGACGAGGTCGCGATTCCAGGCATGGTCGGCGTCGAGCGGCATGAATTCGATGAACCGTACCACTAAATCCCGGCGCCGCGCCAGGCGCGCGAAGTCCACAATTTCGTCCTCGTTGAAGCCGCGCACGAGCACGATGTTGACCTTCACCGGCTTCAAACCGGCGGCGAGCGCCGCATCGACGCCCGCCATCACCTTTTCGAACGAGCGCGGCGTCCGGGTGATGCGCGCGAATTTGGCCGGGTCGGTGGAGTCGAGACTGACCGTGACGCGCAAGGGCCCTGTGGCGGCAAGGTCCTTGGCCATTTCCGGCAGCAGATAGCCGTTGGTCGTGATAGCAATATCCTCAAGGGTGGGAATTCGGTGCAGGCAAGCCATGAAATCCAGGATGCCGTCGCGCAACAGGGGTTCGCCACCCGTCACGCGCACCTTGCGAATCCCCAGGTCTGCGAGAACGCGCGCCACGCGCAGGAATTCGTCCCAGGTCAGCAGATCGCGGTGCGGAAAGTAATTCTTCGGATCGGCGGACTTGCAGTAGACGCAACTGAAGTTGCAGCGGTCCGTCACCGAAATGCGCAGGTCGTGAATGTCGCGGCCAAATTTGTCTTGCAGCATCATCGTCGCCTGTTTCCGGCCAGCCGCATTGGCTGTCATCCTGAGCGAAGTTCGTCAGCGACGAACAGAGCGAAGGATCTGAAGTAAC
>JAIQGB010000337.1 GCA_020072905.1 Terriglobia bacterium
GTTTTATCTCGATCAGGCTTACGTCAGCGTGCTGGCGGGGGCGCCGGAGATCATGCTCTTCCACTACGGCTCGCTGATTTCGCCGGAATATCGCGCGCAGGCGGAAGCTTTCGCGCCGCGGCGGACGGAACTCGAATCGCTGGCGAAATACGTGGAGGGCTGGAACGGCATTCCCGCTTACAAGCCGCCTTCGAGCGAGCCTGGCAATGAGGAATACATCTTCGATCCGATCGGCATGCTGGCTGTCCCGCTGGTGCCGACGGCGAAGTTCCCGGAGGGCTCGCGCGCGGCGCTGTTCACCAACCACGCGCTCGAAGACAAGGAATTTGTTCCCAAGCTTGTGACCTTCCTTAAGGCCGGTGGCACGGCGTTCCTGACCGAGGGGCTTGCCCACCGCCTGAACGGCGACCCGCGCCTCCCGGGCAAGGAATCGCTCGGACTCCCCAAGGGGAAGGACCTCCAAAGTGTCGAGTTGGGTGGGGGGAAGCTGGTGATCTTCTCAGACGCTCTGCCCCGCCTCGCCTACGTTGACTCGCAGAACCGCGTCGCGCAGCCGAGCCCTGAACAGCGCGAAGCGCTGGAAGCCCTGCGCAAGGCGGTGGCCGATTTCGCACCCACGTCGCTCGATGCGCCGCCGCGCGTGGCCGTGTTCCCTCTAAAAGGCCGGGTGGCGGTAGTGAATTTCACCGAACTCCCCGTGGATTGCCACCTCGCCGGTTTGGGTGGAATGGTGAGCCGCTTCAAACAAGTGTTCGCGACCCAGGGCGCCCAACTCGCCTCGGACCGCGTCACGATGCGGCTGGCCCCGCACTCGCTGCTGGTTATTGAGTAGCGCCGGCCTTTAGCAGATTGTTGAAGAACGTTTTGGGCATGTCATGCTGAGCGAAGCGAAGCATCCCGGCATTTGTAAAATCAAGCAAATACCGAGATCCTTCGTCGCCTGCGGCTCCTCAGGATGACAATTTCCAGGGCTTTTCAATAAACTGTTAGGTCGACACCCGTAGCTCTTCGCGCCCCGGGCGCGGATCATCGCCACGGTCTTCTCGTTGGCAAGTTCCCGCAACGCATCCGCGGCGATCCAGCGCGCCGAGCGCGAGTCCAGTTTCTGAATTTGCTTGCCGGTTTTAATGGCAGCCTCACGCAACTCCAGGTTGCGCTTGCCAATCTGCCGCAGCGCCCAGTTCACGGCTTTCCTTACGAAGTTTCTCTCATCGGTCGCGCCTCGCTTGATGATGAGCAGGTAGCGGAGAAAGGTGCTGTCCGGCGCGGCCTTGTCGTGAACCGCCAGGCAGGCCATGAGGACGTATCCCGCGCGCTTGACGTATTCCTCCTCGTGCCGGGTCCACTCGACAGCTTTCTGGTGGGCGAAAGGCGTCAGGCGGAAGAGGTTGTTGCAGGTGCCGTCCACGACGTCCCAGGAGTCGAAATCGCGCGCCCAGCGCTCCATCTGTTCTTCCGTCACTTGTTTTGGGTCGTCGCAGAGGGCCGCGAGGTGCTTGGCGTCGTGGATTCCCGAGGCCCATAACCGCTCGGCGAGCGCGTGATTCCTGCAATGCGCGCGCGCCATCTCGCGCAGCGCGGGCGCGGAAACTCCATAAGCTTTCTTTACGTTGATGCCGTAGCGCGCCATCCCCGCGATGTTGCGCGGGTTGTAATAGGATCTCATCTTTTTCAGGATTTCAGCGTAGGTCACTGCGAGCGCCTCCTCGCGAACCGAACTGGGAGGGGGCATGATAGCGCACCTCATAACGCCGGATGTAGAGACGCCCCGACGGGGCGTCTTCTGAGACGTTCAACCGGAACGGCTCTACAACGTTGTGCTATCCTTCGCACGACGCAACGCGCCCTGAATGAGTGCGCTTGAGGGGCGCACGGGACATCAAAACGATGCTGGTTCTGGACATCGGTTGTGGGAAGAAAAAGCAGGAGCCGGGGGCGATTGGGCTCGACCGCCAACCGGGTTCGGCGGCGGATGTGATCTGCGAGCTCGCGCATTTCCCCTGGCCGGTGAGGGACGATTGCGCGGACCGCATCTATCTTTGTCACTTTCTCGAGCACCAGCCGGACATCCTGCGTGCCATGGCAGAGGTTCATCGCATTGCGAAGCCGGGCGCGGAAATCGTCATCGCGACGCCGCACTATACTTCCCCCGACTCCTACACCGATCCGACGCACGTCCATCACCTCGGCTATCACAGCTTCGATTATTTCGTACGCGATTCGTTCGAGAACTTCACCTACGGCGCGGGCGGTTTTCGGATTCTGGAGCGGCGGTTGACGTTCGGAGGGAATATGCTGCTCGACGGGCTGGGCCGGTTAGGCGCGGCGATTTCCGTGGACTTTTACGAAAAGCATCTGGCCTGGGTTCTCCCCGCGCGGAATATCTTCTGCCGCCTCGAGGTGATGAAGTCCGGGCCGCAGCTTAACCGCACGTCGTGAGTGCGGGCAGTATCCCCGACGCTATCGAAGGCGGCCCGGGCTGTCCCCCAAGGAGCGTGTGCAAGCTTATTGAGGGCCGGGGCCGCCTTCCGGTCTCGGACCACCCTCCGGCGGCTGGCCGCCTCCGCGCCACTGTCCTCTGCCCATCATGCCGGACATGACACGCGTAGCCGTGAACTCGCCGTTGGTCTCTTTGCCCATGGCCATCACGCGGTCGCCCACTTTCAGCTCGGCGAGCGTGGAGGGCTTGCCTTCTTTCATGAACGTGGTCTGCTCGTTGATCTTCACCACGCGCTCGCCTTGCCTGGGGTTGCGCAGCGTCAACTGGTTGTTGCCGATAGCGACGATTTCGCCGAAGGCTCTATCGCCCCCGGCCCCAAAGCGCTGCGCTTGCTCTTCGGTGACGCGGCGCACCATGAGCGCGGTGATTTCGTTGTTAGAACCGGCGGTTCCCATGAGAAATACGTGGTCGCCAGGCTTAAGGTCTTCGAGCTTGATCTCATCCCGACCCTGCCGGTAGCGCGTCTGGTCACTGACCAGAACGGTTTGCTCTTTTCCGTCGGCGGTCTTCACGGTGATCCGGTCGACTCCCACGGAGGCCACGGTTCCCATGACGCGTTCGCCACCCATCGGCATCCGTCGCTGCCCGGACGGGCCAGACCTCGACTCCGGCGGTTGCTGCGCGGAAGCTAGACTCACCCCCAACAAGGGAAGAAGCAACAACACCAAAACAATCCTCTTTGACATAGTCTCCTCCTGCGCGCTCAGACGAAGATCAGGTTCGTCAGGTTACCAGGTAACCTCGCTGGCGGTTTTTCCGTCCAAAGTGCTGTCAAACGAAAGGGGAACACCGGGAAATCTCCCGCGTTTTGAGGACCACGTTTATCTCCATGCCTGCTAAGCGCTTGGTTTGCTTGGTCTTCGTGCTCGGCTGGGTCGCCGCCTCGACATGGGCCCAGACGGGCGACGGCGGTACCATCACAGGTCACGTGCGAGGGCCCGGCGGAGTTTCGGTGCCCGGTGCGACCGTCCAACTGATCAATCCTCAGTCCGGGGAGCGCAAGGAGACCTGGACCGACGAAGCGGGCGACTACACTTTCACTGGCCTTCCTGCCGGGACCTACAAACTGGAAATCTCTCTGTTGGGATTCCGCGCCGACGTTCGCGAGCCCATCCCGGTCACTGCGGGCGTCAGTCTGAAGGTCAACGCAGCGCTGGTGTTTTCCTACGGCGAAGAGAGCGCTCCTCAAGTCGTGCGTGGGGCCAATGGGGGGAATGGCGCCACTCCCTTGCCCGCCGAGTTGATGCGCGAGCGTGGCGCGATGATGGAAGGGGAAGGTGGCTTACCGGGCTCGGGTCCTGCCGGGGCCGAAGGCGCCGTTCGCGTCTCGGAAGTCTCTGGTAACGGTAACGCCTTCCAGTCGGAGCAGCCACCCGAGGATCTTGACGCTTCGGCAAGTGCCGCCAATTCCTTTCTTCTCGCTGGCGGAACCGGCAGCGGCGCGCCGACGCCCGGGGAGGAGAACCGCTGGCGCGAGCGAGTACGCGAATTCCGCCAGAGGGGAGAGGGGCAGAGCGTACCGGGATTTGGCGGTGGCGGCGGGCCGGGCGGCGGTGGGATGGGTCCGGGAATGTTCTTCGGCGGCGGAGGACGAGGCGGCTGGGCAGGCCGAAGGCCGCAGGTCAACCGCGTCCGCGGAAACATTTTTGATCGCTACAGCAATTCCGCGCTCGACGCATCCCCCTATCCCCTCAACGTTGCGGAATCCCCGCAGATTGCCTCCTATCGCGAGGATTTCGGTGTGGGGCTGGGCGGCCCACTGGTGATCCCGAAGGTCTACAACGGCAGCGACAAGACCACCTTTTTCTTCAATTATGGTCTGAGCCGAAGCAAGAGCCCCTTCGACAGCTTTGCTACAGTTCCCACCCTGGCCGAACGCGGCGGGGATTTCTCCCAGGCCATCATTGGCGCTGGTCCGCTGGCCGGGACCGTGCCGACGATTTACGACCCCGCAACGGGCACGCCTTTCTCCGGCAACGCCATTCCCACTGGCCAGTTGAATTCGGCGGCCTTGGGGTTGCTGAAATTCATTCCCTTGCCGAATCTACCCGGCACGGTGCAGAACTTCCACCTCCAGGAGTCGCTGCCCTCTTCGAGCGACCGTGTGATGGGAAGGATCGGCCACCAGATTTCCAACAAGGACAGCGTGAATGCATTTTACTTCTTCAATTCCGCGCGCAGCGATTCGGTCAGCGGCTTCCCTGAGTTGACGCGCCACGTCGCGACGCGCAGCCAGAACTTGAACCTGAGCGAGATGCACACGTTCGGCCCAGGCGTCATGAACACATTTCTGTTCAACTTCAACCGCCAGCGTACCTCCACTCTCAATCCCTTTGCGTTCAACCAGGACATCGCCGGCGAGCTGGGCATCCAGGGTATCTCCACGAATCCTTTTGACTGGGGGCTGCCGGTCACGCAGTTCACCAACTTCGCCGGCCTGAACGATGTGATCCCATCGCTCACCCGCAACCAGACGGTTCGGATCAGCGATTTTCTGATGACCACCAAGGGCAAGCACACGGTTCGCCTGGGTGGCGAGTTGCGCCGCGTGCAATTGAACACGTTGACCGATCCCGACGCGCGCGGGACGTTCAACTTCACGGGGTTCACGACCAGCGATTTTGTGAACGGCTTCCCCGTTCCCGGCACGGGAGTTGATTTCGCGGATTTTCTGCTTGGCCTGCCGCAACAGACGTCGGTGCGGTTCGGGACCAGCAGCAACTACTTCCGGTCCTGGGTTACCTCGGCTTTCCTCCAGGACGACTGGCGGCTCGCTTCGCGCTTTACGCTCCAATACGGTCTACGTTACGAGTATTTCCTGCCCTTCACCGAGAAGTACGGCCATCTCTCCGACCTCGCGCTGGGCTCGGACTTCTCTTCGGCGACCGTGGTCACGGGAGTCAAACCGGGCTTGCTGCCGGCGTCCCTTTTGCATAGCGACGCCAATAACCTCGCACCGCGCGTGGGCCTGGCGTTCCGGCCGTGGTTGCAACGCCATTGGGTCATGCGCGCAGGCTACTCGGTTTTCTACGATGGAAGCATCTACTCGCGTCTGGTGTCCAACCTGGCGAACCAGCCTCCTTTTGCCCAAGCCTCGACGCTCTGGACCAGTCCCGACCAGGTTCTGACGTTACAGAACGGATTCCCCACCATCGCTCCCACGGTGGTGACCAACACCTACGCCGTGGACAGCAATTTCCGCACCCCCTACGCGCAGACCTGGAATTTCACGATACAGAACTCGCTGCCCCACGGCCTGGTGATCGAGACCGA
>JAIQGB010000338.1 GCA_020072905.1 Terriglobia bacterium
ATCGACGTGCGCTCGACCGGTAGCGGCTCGATCGGCGCCACGAACGTCATGCGCAATCTGGGCCTGATTGGATTCATCGCCACGTTTTTGCTGGATTTCGCCAAAGGCGCGGCGGCGGTGCTTCTCGCCGCGCGATGGACCGGAAATGCCCCGCTCTGGATTGCCAGCGCGGCGTTTGCGGCGGTCGTCGGCCACTGCTTCCCCGTGTGGCTGAAGTTTCGCGGAGGAAAAGGCGTGGCTACGGCCGCCGGAGTTTTCTTCGTCCTGGCACCTGTCCAGGTGGGGATTGCGGTTGCGATTTTCGGCGCTGTCCTCGCCATTGGGCGGTACGTCTCGCTGGGATCCATCATCGCTGTCGGGGCCTTTCCGGTACTATTTCAAGTCCAGATTCACCCGCCGCGTGCGCTCGTGGTGGGAGCGGCAGCTTGCGCGCTCGTCATCATCGCCCGGCACCAGTCGAACATCCGCCGGCTGCTGACAGGCACGGAGAGTCGGCTGGGCAGCAAGAAGGAGTAGGCAGGAGGCGGTAGGTGGAAGACGGTGGTCAGGAATCAGAAACCAATAGTGACGCGGCTTTTGGCCCTTCGTCAGCGCCTTGCCAGACCATGGCTGACCGCTGAGGGCTGACTGCTGATTGCTGAGGACCGATGGCGCTTCGAGTTTCCATCATTGGGGCAGGAAGCTGGGGCACGACACTCAGCTTGACGCTCGCCAAGCTGGGGCACGCCGTCCGGCTCTGGGCTTTCGAGCCGGAGGTCGCCGAATCCATCCGCGTTCATCACGAAAACCGATTGTTCCTGCCGGGCATCTCCCTGCCGGAAAGCATCGTCGCAACGAACGACCTCGCGGGGGCGCTCCAAGGCGCGGAGGTTGTCGTGAGCGCGATCCCTTCTCACGTGTGTCGCGCCCTCTATGCGCAGATGCTGACTCATCTCCAGCCGGGGATGGTCTTCGTCTGCGCGACCAAAGGGCTGGAAACCGAAACGCAAATGCGGATGAGCGAGGTCATTCGAAGCGTCGTCGGCACGCGCTTTCCGCCGCGGCTGGCGGTGCTTTCCGGGCCGAGTTTCGCGCGTGAGGTAGCGCGCGGCGACCCGACCGCAGTCGTTATCGCCTCGGACGATGGCGTGACCGCACAATTCGTCCAAAAGGAATTCTCTTCGCGGGCGTTGCGGCTCTACACTTCAAGCGATATGGTGGGAGTAGAAATGGGCGGCGCGGTCAAAAACGTCATCGCCATCGCGGCGGGCGTTGTGGAGGGGCTGGGGCTAGGTCACAGCCCGACCGCCGCACTCATCACGCGCGGCCTGGTGGAAATGACGCGCTTGGCCTGCGCCTGCGGGGCGCGGCGGGAGACGCTGGCGGGCCTCGCCGGCCTGGGCGACCTCGTGCTGACCTCGACCGGAGACTTGAGTCGCAACCGCCACGTGGGCATCGAGCTCGGGAAGGGCCGGAAGCTAGCCGAAATCCTCGCCTCGATGCGCATGGTCGCCGAAGGCGTCAAAACGACGGAGGCGACCCTCGCTCTCGCGGCGCGACACGGCGTCGAGATGCCTATCACGCGGCAAGTTTCCCGGATTCTCCGCGCCGAAACCTCCCCGCCCGAAGCCATTCGCGAATTGATGGAGCGGTCCCTGAAAGAGGAATGAGTGCGACCGGGGCGCGCTCCGGCACGCTGCCGCCCGCAGCCTCAGTGGGTCGCGCCCGCACCCGCCGGCGCGCAGAAGCGGTCGAAGGCGTCGGTCAGATCCTCCGCAATCGAAGACGCCTCGCGGCCTTCGATATCTCGCCGCTCCAGCATGTAGACGAGCTTGCCATCGCACAGCAAAGCGATCGAAGGCGAGGAGGGAGGATACCCCGTGAAGTAGCCCCGCGCCCGCGCCGTGGCGTCGATGTCCTGCCCGGCGAAGACCGTTGCCAGCGCGTCCGGGCGGAGGCGATGCGAGAGTGCTTGGGCCACCGCCGGACGCGCTCGTCCGGCCGCACACCCGCAGATGGAATTAACCACCACCAGCAACGTGCCTTGCGAGCGCCCCAGCAGAGCGTCCACCTCGTCCGGCGTCCGCAACTCGCGGAAGCCGACTCCGGTCAACTCCTCGCGCATGGGTTGAACCATTTCTTCGGGATATATGCTCATGTCTCACCCTCCCAGAAAGTCGATGGCGCAAAGCCTCCTGCGGCGCCCCGGCACCTCAAGTGCGGCGGCCGCGGCCCTGCAATTACAGCCTTATGAATTCTTCCTTGATGCCTGCCCTGAACCGCCCCAGACCGGTATTATAACATGGCCCCGCGTGTCGCACTCCACCGCGCTTGCTTTTCATGATCTCGGGCAGACAATCCGCGGTCACCCGTTACTGAATGATTGCTTTCGGGAAGTCCATGCCGTAAGATTCAAACAATAGGGGCGCATGAAACCAAGCCGCACGCGTCGAGTCCGCATTCTCTACTTGCTGCTGGTTATTCTTATCGGCATCAGTGTGGTTCCACTCTGGATTTACACCTCCAATATGACGGACAGGAACCGGGAGTACCTGGAGACCCAGGAAAACATCCTGCAGTCCACGACCTCGCAATCGCTGGCGCGCGAGATTTCGCTGTACCTGGAAAACCTGCAGCAACGCCTGAAGGAGTTTTTCGAAGAAGTCGTGCCGCTTGCGGCCTCGATGGACGGGAGCAAGTACGGGTCCGATCCCCGCCTGCGCGAGGCCTTGCAGCAGATGGTGACGGACTGGCCGATGGCGCTTTATGCCACGGTCCTGAACACTGAGGCGCGCGGCGTGCAGGCGGGCGGATACAACGCCGCCGGAGATGCCTTCCTCCGCAAGGCGCTGGAGGCTGCCTTCATCGCCGCGCGACAGGGCACGCTCTACCAGAGCGATCCCATCACTGTCGTCAGGAACGGCAAGAGCGAACCGGTGATGGTCTGGGCGCGCCCGATCACGAGCGGGAACGATTTTCGCGGCATGGTGGCGGTGGTCGTAACCCTGGCGCCCGTCCTCGAGCGGCTGGAGGAGACGCGCCGTACTGGCCTCGAAGCCTATATCGTGGACAACTCCGGCCGCCTCGTTGCCTCCAACCGGCCCGACAACGTGCCCGGCAAGGACATGGTCAACGTTCCCATCGTTCAGATGTTTCTCGCTTGGCGCGGCGCGGCGCGCGCCACCGAGACGCGCAAGTTCCCCCTTGCCGAGGGCGGCAACACGATCGAAATGCTCGGCACCTATTCCCCCATTCAAAACGTCAACTGGGGCGTCATCGTCCAGAAGCGTCTGAGCGATGCCTATTTCGTCGTCGACGAGATGCGCCGCAGGACAGTGGGCTGGGGCATCGTGGTCATTCTCCTCAACGTGGTGGTCGCCATCTTCGCCGCCAAGTCCGTGACCAAGCCCCTGGAAAGCCTGACGCGGACCGCGCGCTCGTTCGCGCAGCGGGAGTACACGGAACGTGCTGATGTACGGAGCCGCATCGAGGAGGTCGCGGAGCTGGCCGAGGGCTTCAACCTGGCGGGCCAAGAAATCCAGAACCGGATCAACGATTTGGAGCGCGCGGCTAAGGAAAACCGCCAGTTGTTTATGGAGTCTATCGAAATGATCGCGGCGGCGGTGGACGCCAAAGACCCGTACACGAAAGGCCATACTAAGCGGGTGTCGCAGTATTCGGTCATCCTGGGGCGCGAGCTCGGCCTTTCCGATGACGAGGTGGAGAAGATCCTGATCTCCGCCACACTCCACGACGTGGGCAAGATCGGGGTCGAGGACCGCGTATTGAAAAAGCCGGGCGTGCTTACCAATGAGGAATTTGATCTCATGAAGCGGCACACCGTCATGGGCTTCGAGATCGTTCGCCAAGTCAAGCAGCTCGCCGAGATGCTGCCCGGCATTCGTTGGCACCACGAAGCCCTCAACGGCAAGGGATACCCGGACGGCGTCACGGGCGACGAGCTGCCCCTCATGGTGCGCATCATCTCGGTGGCCGACACCTTCGACGCCGTTACCACCGACCGCCCCTATCAGAAGGGGCGCGACTTTCCGCAGGCCCTCGAGATTCTCCGCAAACATGCCGGCACCAAATACGATCCGATCGTTGTGGACGCCCTGCACGCCGCCTACACCAAGGGCGACCTGCGCGGTCAAGAAACCCGCCGCCAGACACTCGAAAGCGTCCCGCAGCCCACCGCCTGATCTCTTCCCGCTCCGGAATTCGTTACCCTGCTTCCGCCGGGTTCGCGCTACAATCATCGGTGATGGTTCAATCCCTTTTTGGAACCGGTGAAAAGAAGAGCGGCTTCTTCGACCGCTTGAAGCAGGCGGTGTCTTCCACCAAAGCGCAACTGGTGGAGCGCATCGAAGAGATCGTCGAGGACAAGCAAACCGTCGACCAGACGGTGCTGGACGATCTGGAAGCCACGTTACTCGCTGCCGACCTGGGCGTGAAGACGACCGAGGAGATTCTCGCTCGCCTGCGCGAGCAGGTCAGCCGACGCAAGCTCCAGGAGCCACGGCAACTGCGCACGGCCCTGGAGGCGGAGATCCTGACGGTGCTGGAGAGTGCCGCCGGCCCGCGCGGCGCCTCGCGGCCAGCCTTGGTTCCCAAACAGCCGCCCGCCGGGGATCCCGAAGTCATCTTCGTTGTGGGCGTCAACGGCGTCGGCAAGACAACCACCATTGCCAAGCTCTCGCACTTCTATATGCAGCAGAACCGCCGGCCGCTGCTCTGCGCCGCGGACACCTTCCGCGCCGCCGCCAACGAGCAACTGGAAATCTGGGCGGGCCGCCTGGGCATCGAGATCGTCATGCAGAAGCCCGGCGCCGACCCCTCGGCCGTCCTC
>JAIQGB010000339.1 GCA_020072905.1 Terriglobia bacterium
AGGAGGCGGGGGTGGATGATTTCCTTGCCCAGGCGACGCCCAAAGACAAACTCGAATACATCAAGAAAGAGCAGGCAGGAACTCGTGGAGTAATCGGCGCGGAGGCGGCTGGCGCCGAGGACAATCGCGAAGTCGCGCGGGACCGCTTGGGTGTGATCCACACAATTCTGTGCCGGTTTATCCTGCGGTTGAATTCCCGCCAATGACTTGATAGCTTTAGCCCGCAAACTGAACGGGAAAGGAATGCTCATGAGAAATGGCTGCCTGGTGATCCTTGTCTTCGCGGCGTTCACTCTTGCCGCGTGCAGCACGCCGACCCAGCAAGAGAAACCCGCCGTACAATCCGAGACTCCGCCGGAGACCGCCGCCCCTGCTCCCCAGGAGGCCCCGAAAGAGGCTGCCGCGATGCCCCAATCTGCCACCCCCGAGCTCAAGACGGTCACGACGCCTTCGGGCTTGAAGTATCAAGACCTGGTGGTGGGCAAAGGCCCGATGCCGAAGTCCGGAAGTCACGTCATGGTGCATTACACCGGCTGGCTAACGAACGGCCAGAAGTTCGACAGCTCGGTGGACCGTAGCCAGCCGTTCACGTTCACGCTGGGCCGCGGCGAGGTCATCAAAGGCTGGGATGAGGGCGTGTCCACGATGCACGTAGGCGGGAAGCGCAAGCTTACCATCCCCGGCAGGCTGGCTTACGGCGCGAAGGGTTATCCGGGACTGATTCCGCCCAACGCCACGCTGATCTTCGAAGTG
The DNA here is from genome assembly GCA_020072905.1 of Terriglobia bacterium. Taxonomy (GTDB): domain Bacteria; phylum Acidobacteriota; class Terriglobia; order UBA7540; family UBA7540; genus JAIQGB01. The sequence goes on from JAIQGB010000339.1 coordinate 754, forward strand.
GAATTGCTCGGGTTCCAGTAGGCCGCGGGAGCTCCCGGATTGCGCCTAGCGACGGCCACCTTCGCCGGCACTGCGCAGCCTCTTCGACTGGCGGAGAGCATTCTGACTGCGGCATTCGTCGCTCCAACCGACTACTACTCAACGAGGTGTGAAGCCGGTGGCTGAAATCTATGCGAGCGTGGACTTGGGCGGGACCAACATCGCCTGCATCTTTGCCGGCGCGGACGGGCGCGTCGTGGGCGAGAAGAAGGCGCCGACGCAATCGCACGAAGGCCCGCAGGCCGTGCTGGCGCGCATTGCGGAGCTGGTGAACTGTCTGGCGGCAGAGTATGGCAACAAGCCTGCCGCACTCGGCATGGGCATTCCCGGGCTGGCCGATCTGAAGAGCGGCGTAACCAAGTTCCTGCCGAATCTTCCCACCCAGTGGCGCGACGTGCCCGTGCGCGGCGTGCTCGCACCGAAAGTCGGCTGCCCCGTCTATCTCCTCAACGACGTGCGCATGGCGACGCTCGGCGAACTGGTCTTCGGGCACGGCCGAACGTCGCGCACGATGGCGTTCTTCGCGCTGGGCACAGGAATTGGCGGAGGAGTGGTTGTAGATGGGAAGCTGCGCCTGGGGCCGCTGGGAGCCGCGGGCGAGCTGGGACATCAAACCATCCTGCCCGATGGGCCACAGTGTGGCTGCGGCAGCCGCGGCTGCCTCGAGACGCTCGCCAGCGGGCCGGCCATCACCGCCGAAGGTGTTCGCCTGATGCTGAGCGGCCTTGCCCCCAAGCTGTATGAGCTGGTGCGCGGGGAGACCTCAGCCATCACACCCAAGGAGATGGCGGCTGCCGCCGAGGCCGGTGACGCGCGCGTGAAGGAGGCCATCGTGCGTGCCGCGCGCTATCTGGGCATCGGCGTCGCCAACGTCGTCACCATCCTGCATCCCGACTTGATTGTGCTGGGCGGCGGCGTGGCGGCCATCGGACCGTTGCTCTTCGACACGGTGCGGGCCACCGTCCGCGAACGAGTCGGCATGTTTCCCACCGATGACATTGCGATCAAGCCTTCCCTGCTGGGCGAACGTGCCGGCGCGCTGGGCGGCATCGCCCTGGCGATGAAAGGCGGCTTGCTGCCGGACTAGGACGGAAAGAAGGCATCGAACGGCACTCTTCAGGAGATCACTATGGACTACACGTATCAAGATATCGCCAAGATGATTGACCACTCGCTGCTCAATCCGGTGATGACCGACCGCGACTTCGAAAAGGGCTGCCGCGTTGGGCTCGAGTACGACGTCGCCAGCGTCTGCATCCTGCCCTACTACCTGAGGCGCTGCGCGGAGATCCTGCAAGGAAGCACGGTGAAGCCCAGCACGACCATCGGCTTTCCCCATGGCGGGCACACCACGGCCATCAAGGTCGCGGAGGCTCGCCAGGCGCTCGCCGACGGCGGCCAAGAACTGGACATGGTGGTGAACATCAGCAAGGTTCTGAGCGGTGATTGGTCCTACGTGCGGGACGACCTCCGGGCCGTCATCGACGTGACGCACGCCGCCGGACAGAAAGTGAAAGTCATCTTCGAAAACTGCTACCTCCAGGACGAACACAAAATCCGGCTGTGCGAAATCGGCGGCGAACTGAAAGCCGACTGGGTGAAGACCTCGACCGGCTATGGCACGGGCGGCGCAACCGACCAGGACTTGAAGCTGATGCGCAAGCACTCGCCTGCACACGTCCAGGTGAAAGCCGCCGGCGGAGTCCGTGACCTGGACCGGCTGCTCGCCGTGCGAGCTCTGGGAGTCACTCGTGTCGGCGCCAGCCGCACGACGGACATCCTGGAGGAATGCAAGCGCCGACTTGCCACGGCCTAGGGTCGCGTAACCGAAATAGGTGACACATCCCAGGGCCACGCTGTCATGCTGAGCGAAGCGAAGCATCCCCGCATTTTGTCAAAGAAGAGCAATACGGAGACCCTTCGCGGAGTTTATCCTGAGCGAAGCGAACGGGCTCAGGGTGACAGGCCGTCGAGTGTGTCACATTCTTCGGTTACACGACACTAGGGATTTGAACTTCCGGCGGGCAAGGTTTCCGTGTGAAATCCCCGTTCTCCACTCTTGATTGGCTTATGGTCGTGGGGTTCCTGGCGTTTTGCGGCGTGCTGGGGGTCCGCGCCCGGAAGCGCATTTCCTCGCTCGACGACTTCCTGGTGATGGGGCGCAGGCTGGGTCCGCTCTGGGGTGTGGCGACCCTCGCCGCCACCGAAACCGGTCTGGTCACCATCATTTACTTCTCGGAGGAAGCCTACCTCAGCGGATTTGTGGCGCTGGCGGCGGCGGTGATCGCAGCTCTGACCATGTGGGTGGTCGGCCGCACGGGTTTCATCATCAGACGCCTGCGCGCCTTACAGGTGCGGACGGTCCCGGAATATCTGGAGGGCCGCTTCAACGCCAACGTCCGCTGGATTGCCGGCCTCGCGGCGTTTACGGTCGGCGCGCTGAACCTGGGGATGTTTCTCCAGACCGAGGGAACATTCCTCGCGGTCATCATGGGCATTTCTCCCTCCAGACTTCCGCTGATCATGGGCGTCATGCTGGTCGTGGTTCTGGCCTATACGATGCTGGGCGGGATGTACTCCGTGGTGCTGACCGACGTGGTGCAGTTTTTCTTCATTCTGATCGGGGTGGGATTCACATCGTATTTCATTTTTACCGCAGCGGGAGGATGGGGAAACATCGTGAACGCGGTGGCCTCGCACCGTGGGAGCGCCGGGTTCACCTTGTGGGACGCGCCCCGCTATGGACTGCTCTTCCTGATGTGGACGACGCTCTACTACCTGAGCGGCTGGTCGTCCTGGCAGCCCGTGGTGGCTCGGGTCCTGAGCATGAAGGATGTGGACACCGCGCAGCGACTCTATCGCCTGAGCAGCATCTTCATGCTTTTCCGCGCCGGCTTCCCAATGTTGTGGGGCATCGCAGCGCTGGCGGTGGTCGGCAGCGTCACGCCGAGCAGCACCGCGCTGCCGCAAATGCTGATCCGCGTGCTCCCCGCCGGGATGATCGGCCTGGTGACCGTCGGCTTTCTCTCGGCTTCGATGTCCACTTACTCCAGCTACTTTCTGGCGTTTAGTTCGATCCTGGTGCAGGACGTTGTCGCGCCACGCATCCGCAGGCCGCTGGCGGATCGTGAACGCATCCTCTTGACGCAGGGCGGCATCCTGGCGCTCGGTCTGCTGACTTACCTCTGGGGCTCATTCTATCGCTTCCCCGAATCGGTGTTTCGATACCTCACGCTCACCGGCTCGCTTTCCTATGCCGCGTCGCTGGCGACCCTGGTCGGCGGCATTTACTGGCGGCGCGCCAGCGTGGGCGGCGCTTACCTCGCCTATGCGGGAAGCGCCATCCCGCCGATTATCTGCCTGGCAAGGCCGGAGATTAGCCCCACCTACGCCGGGCTGCTGAGCTTCGCGCTGGCCCCCGCGGGCCTGCTGCTGGGATCCTGGGCGTTTCCGCGGCAATTGCAGAACTCGTAAGGCTGCCCACCCCCAGGCCGCCGGGGCAAAGCCGGGCAGGGGGTCAGGCGGACGGTGCTCAAACGGGGGAGTACTCCTTCAGTCCGTCGGTTCCGTAAGTGGGAGAGCGACACTTTTGATCTCGGCGTCATTCAGGAGCTTGTAGAAGGCGCGAGAGCTGGTCAGACGGGCATAGGCGACCCTGATACCGCAATTCAAAAGGAATTTCTCTACGGCCACAAAATCGTCGGCAAAATCCTGGCGCACAAGATGCACCAAATAAGAATTCTCAATCCCGCTATTCTTCAGTTTCGCCGCGTCTTGTGAGAGGTGCGCCAAATCGTAATCGAGCCCCACCTCAATGACGATGCTGGGACGAATTCTGCCTTGGCGAAAATCATTGAACGCGCAAGATCTGAAACGCTCCGGCGCAAGAACGCACAGGTCGAAATTGCCTCGCCGGGTTCCTTTTTCCGGGCGGGGAATATACTCAGGCCACTCCTTGTGGACTGGCTGACTCATCCATCGTCCCATCGGGTATGTCCGGCTGAAAATCTTTCGGCCGGACATTATCTTGAACAG
>JAIQGB010000009.1 GCA_020072905.1 Terriglobia bacterium
CAAACGAAGCCTGGCCGCTGATGGTAAACTGAGCACTCCCATGCACGGGAAGCCCCGCCTCCAGGAGGAGGGCGAAGAGAACCGCCGCCCGACCCCGCGGTGCACGCGAAGGACGCACTGGGAACTTCATGGCTTGATAGTTGAACCTCGAATGACGGAATTTAGTTCGTATGGCCGGCCTGAGGCAAGCGCGAAATCGGCCTACGGCGCAAAATTTTCGACGTGCGTCTCGCTTCCAGCAATCGTGACCATCCGCGTTTCGACGAGCTTTCTCCCATACCAGAAGCAGGCACGGTACTTGCCCGGCGCAACGTGGGTGATGCGATAATTCCCCTCCTCGTCGGGCACTGCGAAGTAGGGATTCTCCAGTACGAGAATGGTGGCATACATGTACGAATGTATGTCGCAGTACACCTTCACGACGCCAGGCTTGTCAAACGTCACCGATTTTTTTTGCCCCTGCGGATAGCGCCCGAGGTCGAATTCTTTCGGTTCAGAGTAAGAAAAGACATTATGGAAGAGATCATCATTGTTCGGAAAATCGACGGTCGTTCCCACCAGAACGGGGAGAACGATCGGGCGAAAGAGCATGTCCTGCTGATCCAATCGTGGGTGACTCTCGGGAGGATCGTAGGAAGGAGGAGTTCCGATGGTCTCGAGATAGACCACCGCTTTCTCGGAGAGGGTGTATTGTTTCACATGCTTTCGATGTGCTTCGTCGCTGATATATCGATTGGCAGCGCGGGCACGGAGGATGTCGTCAATGAACTCGTCCGTGGAGGGTGCTTGAATCTTTCCTTGCACTATACCCGTCGGCTGGTCCGAGCCCACCTGGGCCGCCGAAGGCCCTGCAAACAAAGCCAGCAACAGTCCATATATCAGGGTCACGCGCTGCAAGCGATCGACGATATGTTTGAGATTGAACTCCCCTCGGTGCCTAAAATATACGCCTTCACACTTTGAGAATCAATTTGAACGTCAGTCGCCAGCGCCGGGACGGAACGTGACGCCTCAACTCGGTGTGGTTTGAACCTGCCAAGGAAGGATGTCAAACAAGGTCGAGCTGTTGGTAGCACGATCGGCCCGGTCGGCACTCCTCCGGAACCGCTGCCCGATCATCCGGACCCGACCTATCAGGGGATTGTGGACCCGCTGGGCGGCATCAACAGCCTGTGGCCGCTCTTTGGGATTTCGAATCAACTTCTCGCCACCATCGCCCTTTGCGTGGCGACGACCATCATCATCAAGATGGGCAAGCTGCGGTATGTCTGGGTCACGCTGATGCCGCTCGCCTGGCTGGCGAGCGTGACGATGACGGCGAGCTTCCAGAAAATCTGGAGTCCCGACCCGAGACTCGGATTCCTCGCGCACGCACGCGCGCTCGCCGAGCAGGTCGCCGCGGGAGCGATCCAGCCTGAGAAAATCGCAGTGACTGAGCGGTTGATCTTCAACGACCGGCTCGACGCCGTGGTCACCGGCATCTTCGCGGGCCTGGTCATCCTGATCCTGATCGAATCGAGCCGCCATTGGTGGCTCTACGCGGTGGGGCGGAAGGAGCCGGTGTTGAGCGAGGCGCCCATGGTTCTCTCACGCTGGGCGCCCTCGGAGCAGTAAGCCGGCGAGAATTGTGCAAGGAGAAAAAGCTATGGCGAAGGTGCGGCGGATTCTGATAGAAATCTGGAGCTTCGGGCGCGAACTGCTGGGCGATAACGCGTACGCACGCTATCGCGATTACGTTGCGGCGCGCGGCGGCTGTCCCCTGACGCCGCAAGAGTTCTACCTCTCCGAGCTCCAGCGGAAGTACTCTCGTCCCAGCCGCTGTTGCTGAAGGGAAATCACCAGGAGGCATCTATGAAACGGCTTGCATTCCTTGTTGCCCTCGTCGGTTTCGGAACCCTCATCGCGGGCCGGGCGCAAGAGGCGCCCTTCTCCAAGCAGTACCTTCCCGTGAAGCAATACTCCCAGCAGGAAAACGAAGCCCTGGTGAAAAGATTCCAGGAGCTCCGCGTTTCGGATGTGGTGGACGGCCTGGACGTCGTGGGCCTGCAGGATGTCACGGTCATGGACCACGGCATCGCCCCGCTCTGGCGCGACGATAAGGACTTCACGCACCGTATCTACGGCGTCGCGGTGACGCTGCGCCTTGTGCCGCCCCAGGAGCGCGCGCCGAACTTCCCCTCGCACGATGAGTTCTCCAAGTGGGAGGGGAACTGGTACGAGACGAAGATCCCAGGCGATTTCGAGCATTACCTTACGCCGGACACCATTCTGGTGATTGACGCCTCGCGGACGAAAGACGTGGGCTATTGCGGGTCGAACAACGCGCTCAAATGGCTGACGCAAGGGATGCGCGGCATCGTCATGGACGGCGGATGCCGTGATAGCGACGAAATCATCCTCGAGCATATCCCGGTGTACGAACGGACCCCCACCAACGGCATCGATCCCGGCCGCATCGAGACGGAGTCCTACAACAGCCCGGTGAACGTGGGCGGGGTGCTGGTGATGCCCGGCGACATTATCGTTGCCGACGCCCAGGGGGTCGTGGTGGTTCCCCGTGCCAAGGCCGAGGCCGTGCTTGCCGCCGCTCACCGGATCCAGAATGAGGACAAAGGACAGCGCCTTAAGCTTTACAAGGAGTTGAAGCGCTCGCCGGACTTCACGGTCAAGTAGCCGCCTGAGCATATCCCCTCCCGGGTTCACCACCGGCGGGATCTGCGTTTTGGTGTGCCCGGCGATAACTTCTCCCCGCCCGGACCAGAAATCCCCTCAAGTCGAAACCTAGTTCCGCCGATAACCAAAGGGTGGGTGTGTGGACCCAAGCGGGGGGGAGCATGGACAGAACACAGGCGGACATTTTGGACCCGGAGGCAGGCATGTCACGGCTCTTGCACCCATTGGCGAGCCGGCAAAGGCTTCTGATGGCGATGGCCAGCTCGATGGGTGGGGTGCAGACGGATTCCAGCCGGGGCGACTTCGTGGTGGCGGGCCTGCTGGGAACCGCGGAGCAGTGGGATCGGTTTGAAATCGAGTGGAGGAGGTCAGCCGTCGAGGTCGAGGCAGCACAGAGCTCGATGGGCGGTATCGAAGCCCGCAGGAGCCGCGTGCTGGCGGGTTTGATCGACACCTTCGGGCTGACGGGAATTGGCTCACACGTCGCCGGGGAAGAATACGAGCGGCTCTCGCTCGAAATACAGCGGTCTCTGACGGGCGGCCACCCGGCGGAGCCCTATGTTCTTTGTTTCCGCCACTGCATCCTGGAGGCGGCTTGCGAAGCGGCAAAGCTCCCCCCGCAGGAGACGGTCAGCGTCGTCTTGGACGGGCAGGACGCTCTCGCTTCCAGGGCCCCTTGGCTGTTCGAGGAGATCAAGGGCCTTGAGCCCGCGCCTGTCCGCGAGCGGCTGGGGGCGTTAGGCTTCGAGCCGAAGCAGCACTTCGCCCCCCTCCAGGCCGCTGAGTGGCTGGGGCATGAAGTCTCTAGCCCGGCGCGAAATGGTGAGGCCCGCCTCGACCTTTGCGGCCCCCTCCCTGCCGACGACGCGCGCCGGCCCCGCCTGCTCTTCAAGTCCTTCGACCGCCGGGCGTTTCGCCTGCTGCAGAGGGATTGGGAGGAGCGCCACATTGAATGGAACCGAAGCTTTTCAAGGCTTTGACCATCGCCCCCGCGGACTCTCGCAGCCGCAAAGATCTGGCCGAAGCTTTCAACGAATGGGCCGAGGACGAGCGGCCTGCGTCGATCGTCCATGTCCATTACTTCCACGACCCGGAGTTACGGGCACGCGGCTATCCGATCATCTCCAAGGCGAGCCCCGAGGGAACGGAACACGAGGCGGCTTGCACTTTCCAGCCGCCGCCGGCCTCGTTACCCGATTCCAGTATACTCACGTCGTTAACGCACTCAATCGTTCCTTGACTTTCCCCCGGGAAAGCTGCCAGATTATGGACTGCCGGTGCCGGAGATGCACGATTGCCTCTGCAGCGGCGCTCCAGTTGCCCTGTACGGCATGGCAAGCTTAACCTTCGAGAAGTTCTTTTCCGACCACCGCAAACGCCTGGAGGCGATACACGAGTCTTCGGGGGCGACGAATTGGTCCGTCTCGCTCGACGAACTCGCCCGGGCGGTGTGGGAAGGCATCGACGCCGCGGCCTCGGTTGAGCCTGGAAATATCCCCGACCTCCTGCAGAAAATCCGTGCCGACGAACTGGCGCTGGCGCTTGCCTGCGCCAAAGGGAACGAGCGAGCCTGGGAAGCGTTTAGCTTCGGTTATCGCACCGCCATTTACGAAGCCGCGTGCTCGTTCGCGCCGGACCTGGCCGTGGCGCGGGAGTTGTCCGATTCTCTGGCCGCGGAACTGTACGGCGTGGAATCGGGAGATGGCCCGCGGCGTTCGAAGCTCACCTACTTCCACGGCCGAAGCAGCCTGCGGACGTGGCTGCGCGCGGTGGTCTACCAGAAATTCGTGGACGAGTACCGGCGGATGAGCCGGCTCGAACCTTTGCCGGAGAATCCCGAGGCCCTGGCTGCGGAAACCCGGGCCGTCTCCGAGCAGGATGAGCACCGCTACGTCAAGCTCCTCAGCGAAGCGGTTTCCGTAACGCTCCGGGAACTCCCCGGCGCGGAGAAGATGCTGCTCGGCTTCTATTATGTGCAGCAACTGACGCTCAAGCAGATTGGCAGGATTCGTGGGGAGCACGAGTCCACAGTTTCCCGGCAGCTCGACGCGGTGAGAAAGAAGCTGCGCAAGCAGATCGAGAACCACCTCCGCAAGGTCAAGAAGCTGAACGCTTATGAAGTCGATCAGTGCTTCAACTATGTGGCGCGCGGTGTCATGGTGGACCTGGACGCCGAATTGAAGAAGGAGAAAATCCCGCAAGAAGGCACGGGTGGTTCGTTCTAATGTCTGAGGAGGTCTCCGGCCGGGCGTAGATTGCCTCGGTCTCGGGCCGGGCCGGAAGAAGAAAATGGCAGTCAAAGACGACGCGGCGGAAGAAAAGGCGTTGGGAAGGATCATCGCCGGGAAGCTGCGGGAGCAACTCCAATCCGAGCCCTCCGGCTGTCCGGACGTTGAGCTCCTGTCTGCCTACTTCGAACGCGCGCTCTCCCCAAGCGAGCGGACGGTCTGCGAGACCCACCTGATGACCTGCCCCCGTTGCCAGCTTTTTGTCGCGGAACTGGCCCGGTTGAGCGAGGCCGACGAACGGCCCGTGATCGTCGGCGAGCCCGAGATTGTGGTCAAAGAGGAAACGGGATGGCCCTTCCGCCTCGCTTGGCTTGCGCCAGTCCTGGTCATCTTAATCGTAGCCGGAGTCTGGTACGCCGAGAAGATCCGCAATTACAACCGGCCGCCGGAACAGACCGCCATGGAAGAGCCGACCCCGGCTGCGACTCCTCCCGCCGGGGAGGCGGCGAAAAGCAAGGATCACAAGATCGCCGCCACTCCCCCGTTGAAGCCTGCCGAGGAAGGCACCCAGAAGGCTCGCGAAGAGCAGAAAGAACAGGTGGCCACTGCAGTTCCTCCCGCCACCGCCGCTGGACGGGCCGAGGGACAGCAGCCCACACGGAGCGGCATCACTATCAAAGGCGAAGCCCCCGGGACAGCTCCGGGTGCCGCGGTGGGAGGAATTGCGGCGCCCAGCGAACGCGACCGGCTTGCCGCCTCCGCAGCTGAGACGCGGGTGCTGCAGATTCCTGCCGGGTCTCGCCCCGCCGAAGCGACCAATCGCGCCATGGCGGCGGCACCCCCCTCCGCCGCACCCGAAACCGCCCGTAAGAGCGGAAGAGAGACGCAGGCCTTAGCAAAGCAGGCAACCGCGGCGAAGCCTTCCGCGCTGACCGACTACACGATCCAGGGCTATACCCCGGCTTACCACGCCAAGTGGCGGGTAGGTCGTGGCGGGCTCATCCAACAATATGATTCCGACCGCGGTTGGATCGACGTCCCGAGCGGCACGCAGGTGGATCTCTTCGACGTGACTTTTTCCAACGCGTCTGTCGGCTGGATCGTCGGCCACGAAGGGACAGTACTCAGAACCTCCGACGGTGGCGCCAACTGGAGCAAGGTTTCCAGTCCCACTAGCGAAGACCTGGCCCGGGTCAGCGCGATCGGCAACCAGAAGGCGCAGGTCATTTCCCGGTCGGGGAGAGCTTTTGTAACCACCGACGCGGGCAGGTCCTGGAAACCCGTCAGCGAGTAGTAAAAGCCGCGCCAAATACGGACCGCTTCTCAAACCCCCCTTCACAATCCGCCGGAGCAAGGCGGGGCTCACCGCGCGCCCACTCTGCTCTGCCGCCGGCAGCGCCCCCGTGCTTCGCTCAGCGCTTTCCAGGCCGAGCCCTCCCGTAAAGCGGGGCGGAATCATGGCACCGCTGCCGGTCGGGCTGTTACAATGAGCCGCAACGAGGTTTCCTTCATGCCGGCCCACAACGATCTCTACAGCCGATGGGCGCAGGAAATGCGGCGCGGCGGCCTCCTCCGCGCGGGTGAGCGCGTGGGAGTGGCCGTGTCGGGCGGACCGGACTCCGTCTTGCTGCTGGAGTTTGCGAAAGCCCTCGCCGGAAAGATGGGCCTAGTGGTTTCCGCCGTGCACTTCAATCACCGCCTGCGCGGCGCGGAGTCGGAGGCGGACGAGCGCTTTGTGCGCGAGATGGCCGGGCGACTCGGCGTGGCGTTCCTGCGCGGTGAGGCGGATGTTGCCCGGGCGGCGCGGGAGAGGCGGCGGAACCTCGAAGCCACGGCGCGCGAGCTCCGTTACCGGTTCTTCTTCTCCCTGATCCACCGCGGCCGGCTCGATAAGGTCGCCACCGCGCACACGGCCAACGATCAGGCGGAGACGGTCCTCCTGCGCCTGCTGCGCGGCGCCGGCACGCGCGGCCTGGGTGGGATTTATCCCGCGCTGGAAGGAAGAATCGTGCGGCCGTTTCTCAGCCTCACGCGCGCCCAGGTGGAGGCGGAGCTGGCTCGCCGCAGCCTCGCGTTCCGCGTCGATTCCACGAACTTCGAAGCACGCTTCCGGCGCAACAAGGTCCGCCGGGAATTACTCCCCTGGCTCGAAAAGGAATTCAATGCGCAAATGGTCCCGCTGCTCCGCGAGCTCGCCGCCCGAGCGCGCGACGATGAAGAGTATCTGGAGCAACAGGCCCGGGAGCGGGCGCAGCCCTGGCGTGTGCGGGAGGGTGAAGATGAGAAGATTCCCACCCGGCCTCTCGCGGAATTCCCCCCTGCCCTCGCCCGGCGGGTTCTCCGCCAGATGGTTGCTGCCGCGCGCGGGTCGCTCGCGGGGATTTCGCACCGGCACATTGAAGCCCTCCGTCACCTCGCCACCGGCGCCGAGAGCGGCCGGTGGCTGGTGCTGCCGGGGAGCCTTATCGCCCATCGAGATTTCGAGTGGCTGGTGATCGGCCCGGAGCCAGCCGAGCCAGCGAACGCCGATTTCTCCTTCTCCGTTACGCCACCCACGGAGGTTACTGTTCCACAATTGGGCGTCACCCTCCAGTTCAAAATTGTTGAACGGACGGAAGTGGCAAGGGCGTATAATGGGCAAGAAGAGGTTTGGCTAGACCCGCTCAGGTTGCCGGGAGAGCTACTCCTGCGCAGTTGGCGTGAGGGAGACCGTTTCTGGCCCCTGGGGTGCCGCAAGGCGCAGAAGCTCAAGGAACTATTCCGGCAGCACCGGATTCCGGCCGGTCGGCGGAGGTTCTGGCCGGTTCTGGTGAGTGGAAATGAGATCGTCTGGGTGCGAGGCTTTCCGGTGGCGGTCTCGGCAGCCGCTTCCCCAGAAGCCAGCCGGGTCATGATGGTCTTGGAGAGCGCCGGCCCACCCGTTCCCAGGCGCGCGGAGCGACGATGAAAAAGCATTCCAAGCCCGCAGCCCGCAAATCACGCTCCAGGAACGTCCGCACGACCCGTTCCGACCACCATCTGCGCTCCGTGATCTCGGCGAAGAAGATCCAGGAACGTCTGCGCGAGCTGGCCAGTCAAATCAACCGCGACTATCGCGGCAAAACGCTCCACGTCGTGGGCGTACTGGAGAATTCCTTCGTCTTCACGGCAGACCTGATCCGCGCTCTGAACATGCCGGTCTATTGCTATTTCGTCAGGGCGGATATCCGCGATACGGCACAAGGTGGCATCGCCACGCGGGAAATCACTTACACGCCGCGCGTGGAAGCCGCCGGCAAGGATCTCTTGCTTGTGGAGGGCATTCTGCAGTCCGGGATGACGATGGACCACCTCTATCGCTACCTGCTCGGCCAGAACCCCACCTCCGTGCGCACGGTTTCCCTCGTCGAGAAAGTCGACGAGCGGAAGGTGGATGTGCCCACGGACTACATAGGGTTCCGGGCCACAGGGAAATTCCTGGTGGGCTATGGCCTCGGTCACCAGGGCCGTTACAAGAACTTGCCGTACATCGCCACGCTGTCTTGAGCCCCCGGAGCGATGGCGGCAGGCCGTTTTGCTGCATCTAAAAGAAGGTGGGCAGGCGACCGAGCAGGGGTAGGATGGGCAGGGGGCGGCCGAGGGAGGAAGTGCAGTGAACACGGCGGTCCGGAACATCATTTTCTGGGTGGTGATGGCGGCTTTTGCCCTGGTGATCTGGGCCGTGGTGCGGTCGAATACGGGCGAGAGAGTCCGCGACCTGACCTTCACGGAGTTTACGACCGAGGTGGGCAAAGATAACGTCCGGGACGTCACGATCACCGGAACCGATGTCACCGGCACGTTCAAGAAGGACAGTGCCAAATTCAAGACCACCATTCCGGCCAATTACCCCGACCTTTACAAGACGCTCGAGGAAAAGAACGTCAATGTCATCATCAAGGACAATTCCGGCAACTCCTGGATGGCTTACGCGGCCAACGCTTTGCCCATCCTCTTGCTCCTTGGCCTCTGGATTTTCTTCATGCGGCAGATGCAGACGGGCGGCAATAAGGCGCTCTCTTTCGGCAAGAGCCGGGCGCGGCTGCTTTCCAGCCAGCAGAAGAAAGTGACCTTCAAGGATGTGGCGGGCGTCGAAGAAGCCAAAGAAGAACTGCAGGAAATCATCGAGTTTCTGCGCGAGCCGCAAAAGTTCCAGAAGCTGGGCGGCCGAATCCCCAAAGGCGTTATCCTTATCGGACCCCCGGGCACGGGCAAAACCCTGCTGGCGCGCGCCATCGCCGGCGAGGCCAACGTTCCCTTCTTCTCAATATCCGGCTCCGACTTCGTCGAAATGTTCGTGGGCGTGGGCGCTTCGCGGGTGCGCGACCTGTTCGAGCAGGGCAAGAAGAACGCACCCTGCATTGTCTTCATCGACGAAATTGACGCCGTCGGTCGCCATCGCGGCGCCGGCCTGGGCGGCGGCCACGACGAGCGCGAGCAGACCCTGAACCAATTATTGGTGGAAATGGACGGCTTCGAGTCGAACGAAGGCGTCATCCTCATCGCCGCGACGAACCGCCCCGATGTGCTCGACCCGGCGTTGATGCGCCCCGGCCGCTTCGACCGGCGTGTGGTCGTGCCACGCCCGGACGTGGGCGGCCGCGAAGCGATCCTGAAAGTCCACACCAAGAAGATCCCGCTTTCCGAGGACGTGGATATCTCCGTCCTGGCCCGCGGTACGCCCGGCTTCTCCGGAGCGGACCGCGCCAACCTGGTCAACGAGGCCGCGCTGCTGGCGGCGCGCCAAAACCGCAAACAAGTGGTGATGGTCGATTTCGAGTACTCGAAAGACAAGGTGTTGATGGGCGCGGAACGCAAGTCCATGATCCTTTCCGACGAGGAGAAGCGGAACACCGCCTATCACGAGGCCGGCCACGCCCTGGTGGCCTTCATCGTGCCGTACGCCGATCCGCTCCATAAAGTGACCATCATCCCGCGCGGCATGGCGCTGGGCGTGACGATGCAGTTGCCCGTCGATGACAAGCACACTTACACGCGCGACTACCTGGAGTCGCAGCTCGCCATCATGATGGGAGGGCGCGCCGCGGAGGAAATCTTCCTGAAAAAAGTCACCACCGGCGCTGGTAACGACATCGAGCAGGCCACCGAGCTCGCCCGCCGCATGGTGTGCGACTTTGGGATGTCCGGTCTCGGGCCGCTCGCCTTCGGCAAGAACCAGCAGGAAATCTTCCTGGGGCGCGATCTGGCCACGCAGCGTGACTTCAGCGATGACACCGCCATCAAGATCGATCAGGAAGTGAAGAAGTTCGTGATGACCGGCTACCATAAGGCGAATGAAGTCCTGACCGAACACCGCGAGGCGCTCGTCCGCATCGCCGAGGCCCTGCTCGAGCGCGAAGTCATTGACGCTGCGGAAGTCAAGATGCTCATGGAAGGCAAAACGCTCCCCGAGCGCGTGCGCATCGAGCCGCCCAAGCCCCCACAGCCGGAGACCACCGAGGTCCTCAAACCACAGGCCACCCCCGGCCTGCCCGGCCGCGAGCGCACCCAACCGGCATAGGGTCCGGGACCGGGGGCGTTTCCGCTTCTTTCCCAAGCAAGGGGATTGACTCCATCCATTTCAAGCTGTATATGTATATATGCGGATAAAGCGTTGGAGATGGCATGCCTGAGTTGGAAGGCTATTTCAAGGCATTGGCCGACAGGACGCGGCTGCGGATTATCAACTTGCTCCTCACCGGGGAGCTTTGCGTCTGCGACATTCAACGCGTTCTTCAGGCCTCGCAATCCAGCGTATCCCGCCACTTGACCTATATGAAGCACGCCAGGCTGGTACGGGACCGCCGTGATGGAGTGCGAATCTTCTATCGTCTGGAGACGGAACAAGACGTGACGGTGAAGAGTCTGTGTGACTTCTTGCGGGCCGCCTTCCGGAAGGACAATGCCCTGCGCGCGGACCTCAGACAGTTGAAGCGGGCGCGCAAAGAAGGTACCTGTGCCACTCCGCCTGTGGAGACTTCCTTGGGATCGTCTTCCCGAGCATCCGCGTATTCAACAACCCGCGGGTGATCTGCAGCGGCGCGATGGCGAATGAGAAGGTTCATCGCCGTGGCGAAAGGTCAGGTATTCGATCCAGCGACGCACAACTAGCGAGGTGCACGGCGACGCAGGTGGCTCATTTGTGCTCGGAGTAGAGCATGTCTGAAGAGATTCTCAAAGTAACCGTAGACAAGTTCACCTTTCTGGCTCCAAAGGGTCTGTCCTATAGCGACGCGGGGGTTTGGATAAAGCTAGAAGGTAACCGCGCTCGACTGGGCCTGTCTGACTTCGCTCAACAGCAGAACGGGGATGTGGCCTTTGCGAATATCAAGCCGGTTGGAACGGCCCTGGAATCGGGCGACGAGTTCGCGGAGATCGAGACAGTCAAAGTGGATGTGAGCATCCCGTCTCCGTTAAAGGGAACAATTGTGGAGTTCAATTCCTCTCTGGCAAAAGCCGCAGAACTGATTAACCGGGACCCCTATGACCAGGGCTGGCTGGCGGTCGTGGAACTTGCCGCTTGGGACAGCGACCGCGCCCACCTACTCGACGCGCAGGCATATTCGGAGCTGGTCAAAGATCAAGCCGAGGCGGAGATGAAGAAATGAAAGAGAAAGTTCTAATTGTGCCTTGCAGCGGGATTGGCAAGTGTTATGGCACGGTGGCTCGTCAGGCGGCATACCTCGTGACTCAAGACCTGTGTCCTGAGGAGACGAGACTGGTGCCCCTTGCTTTGCTGGTGTTGGGCGAGGATGAAACCTGCGCCGCGATGTCGGGAGCCAAGGGTATTACGATTGACGGCTGCAAGCTCGCGTGTGCGGCCAAGGTCGTTGCCGAGTCGGGAGGCGTGGTGGCACACGGCCTGCAGGTTCTGGATGTGTTCCGCCGGCATCGCGACCTAAAACCCTCCGGTATCGCCGAACTCGACGAGAACGGGCACAAACTGGCCCAGGTGTTGGCCCAAGAGGTTAAAGGGCTCGTAGATGCGATGACCCAAGAGATGAGCCATGCCTGAGCTGCCGAAAAAGAAGGTGGGCATCATCGCCTGTTCAGGGGAGGAGATTCCGGAAGGCACGGTGACCCGGTTGGCAGCGCTCAAGGTGTTGGAGTCATTGCGCCCTCGACAGACAGTAACAATCTGTCTGCCCCTGTTTCTCGCTGGCGGCGAAGGGGACCGTGCCTTCGCCCGTTTCTACCCGACTATCGCCGTTGACGGTTGCGAAAAGCGCTGCGCTGCTCGCGGCACGGAGATGTATAGCGGCAAGCCCGCGGTCAGTATCGTTGTGGGGGACTCAGCGCCTGCGGACTCCTCTGCCCTGGGGAGCGCGCGACAATTAAGCGCGAGGGGGATGCAAGTGGTCCGCGATGTTGCCGGCCAAATTGCTCGGCACGTGGACCGATTGCTGGATCTCCAATGGGATCGCCGCAGCGGGTTCCCTCTCCAGCCCCCCGAACCTCAGGAAGAATTGAAACCTCGACAGGCCGCCTGCTCATGTGGCTCGGGAATTCCCGTACAGACTCTGCAGGTCGCGGGGCGGGAGGTCACGCTCGTTGCGTTGCCGCTGATCTTCACCCGGTTTCGCGAGGCTGGAAAGTTGCCCAACGATTCTACGATGACCGAACTCATGCAGACCGTGAGAATCTACAATCCAATTCCTGAAGAAGAAGAGACCGCTTACGCACAGGCCATTATGCAGGAGTATAGCGCGTTCCACCGGAGGAGCCAGTGATGTCGCGGACTGCCACATATCACACCAGGGTTACGTGGAAAGGCGAGCACTGGGGCCACATCCAGATGGGCAATGGACCGGAGATGGACTTTTCCGCTCCGCCGGACGCGCACGGGCACCCCGGCGTGTTAACCCCTGAAGACACCTTCGTGGCAGCTGTTAACACTTGCATCACCATGATGTTTCTCTGGACAACGGAGCGATTCAAGCTGGACCTGGTCTCTTACGAGTGCGAGGCAGAAGGCACCAAACTCATTGAGCTGGATCGGACGGAGATTTTCACCTCGGTCACGCTTCGTCCCAGGATCGTTCTGCGCGCCAATGACGAAGAGAGGTCTTCTGTTGAAAAGCGCGCGCGGCGGGCGCTGGAATCGGCGCAGAAATACAGCCTGGTTGCCAATTCCGTCAAATCAGAGATCCGGATCGACCCGGTATTCGAAGTGGTCTACTGAGGGCAGAAGTCATGGTGGCATTGAATGTGGAGGCGTGAATGTTATCAATCAAAGTGCTTGGCCCGGGTTGCGCGAACTGCGTCAAGGTGGCCGGGCTTGCGCAACAGGCCGTGGCTACTCTGGGGGTGGAAGCCCACATTGAGAAAGTAACTGAATTCCCAGAGATCAAGAAGTATCGAATTCTGGCAACCCCTGGACTGGTGATCAATGGGAAGGTGGTATGCGCCGGGCGTATCCCGACGGCGGCTGAAGTGACTACGTGGCTCACAAACCCCCTCGTTTAACAGGGCGCGAGAGATACCGCGGTGCTGAACTTGATCGATCGGCATGATGATGTCAGAGCCCAACAACTAAACTCGTAGCACCGGGGTGAATCTTGATGGCGGAAGAAACAATTGCGCGGGCCGAGAAGAAACTGAACTTCTTCGAGCGTTACCTGACGCTTTGGGTAGGACTGTGCATGATCGCCGGAGTGCTGCTGGGTAAGTGGACCCCGGGCGTTGTGCAGGTGCTCCGCCAGATGGATTTCGGGGACGGCAGCCAGGTGAATGTTCCGATCGCCGTGCTGATCTGGCTGATGATCATTCCCATGATGATGAAGGTGGATTTCACCTCCATTCGCAACGTGGGGAAGAAGCCGCGCGGGCTGTTGGTGACGCTCTTCGTGAACTGGCTGGTCAAGCCATTCTCGATGGCTTTCCTCGCTTGGCTGTTCTTCCGCCACGTCTTCGCCAGTTGGATCGCAGCGGGTGAGGCCGACCAGTACATTGCGGGAACGATCATTCTTGCGGCTGCGCCCTGCACCGCTATGGTCTTCGTTTGGAGTTATCTCAGCGATGGCGACCCGGCCTACACCCTCGTTCAAGTTTCGGTGAACGATTTGATCATGCTGTTCCTTTTCGCGCCCATTGTCCGCTTTCTGGTCAGTGGCGCTTCCTCCCTGACTGTTCCTTTCAAAGTCCTGCTCTATTCGGTTGTGGCCTTCATCGTGATTCCGCTGGCCGTGGGGGCGTCTCTGCGCGCCTGGTTTATCCATCGGCGAGGGAAAGACTGGTTCGACCAGAGGCTCTTGCCCAAGTTTGCCCCGGTTACGACCCTGGCGCTGCTGGTTACTTTGGTATTCATCTTTGCGTTCCAATCCGAAAACATTACGGGGAAGTACATTCACGTCTTCCTCATCGCCGTGCCGATCCTCATCCAGGTGTATCTGAACGCCTCGCTGGCTTACGGACTGATGCATCTTCTCAAGGTCCCCTATTCCGTGGCAGCCCCCGGAGCATTGATTGGTGCCAGCAACTTCTTTGAACTCGCCGTGGCGACGGCGATTGCGCTTTTCGGCCCGGGGTCGGGAGCAGCGCTGGCAACCGTTGTCGGTGTCCTGGTGGAAGTGCCGGTGATGCTGTCCATCTGTGCGGCCTGCAATCGAACACGGAGCTGGTTCCCAACCTTGACCCCAAGTTGAAATGGCTGCACTCTCGCCGGCGCCGGTTCTCCCGGACCATCCGCAAACGTTCACCGCAATTGCGGCGGAGGCCTTTCGAAGATGCGAGTCCTGATCCTGTGCACGGGGAATTCAGCCCGGAGTCAAATGGCGGAGGGACTTCTCCGCTCTCTCTCCCACGGCGCCGTTGAGGCTCACAGTGCAGGCACGCATCCGTCGCGCGTAAACCCGCTCGCCATCGAAGTGTTGAAGGAAGTTGGCATCGACATCTCGGCGCATCGGTCCAAGTCTGTCCAGGAATTCGCCGGCCAGCGCTTCGACATCGTGATTACGGTCTGCGACAACGCCCGGGAGAGTTGCCCGATCTTCCTCGGAGCGCCGGAGCGATTGCATTGGAGCTACCCGGATCCCGCGGCCGTAAAGGGAAGCCGCGAAGAGAGATTGCGAGCGTTTCGTAAGGTCCGCGACGACCTGTGCCAGAAGCTTCAGTCGTTCCTCGAGTCACACCGCACTGCTTGAAGACAACCCTGGCCCAAATCTTCCGGGCAATAGGAGAATCCGGGTTTATGATGTTGCGCCGGCAGGGGCGTGTTTTTCCATGCCGCCGGTTCGTTGTTTTTTGAAACCAGGGTGCGATTGGATACGAGAAGGAGGCCTATGCAACCGTTCACTGCAGAGGTGCTTGGTACAATGCTGTTGGTTCTGCTCGGCGACGGGGCCGTGGCGGGAGTTTTGCTTAATAAGTCGAAAGCGCAGAATGCCGGCTGGATAGTCGTCACCACGGGATGGGCGCTGGGCGTAGCCATGGCGGTTTACGCCGTGGGACGCATCAGTGGAGCGCACATCAATCCGGCGGTGACCATCGGGCTTGCCGTAGCGGGGAAATTCCCTTGGGCGGGAGTCCCCCGCTACATCGCTGCGCAGTTCATCGGCGCGTTTCTCGGCGCCGTGCTGGTCTGGCTGGCTTATCTGCCGCACTGGGCTGAGACCGAGGACAAGAGCTCGAAGCTCTCCGTCTTCTCGACCATACCGGCGATCCGACGGTATCCGGCCAATCTGGTCACCGAAATCGTGGGGACGTTCGTTTTGGTGCTGGGCGTCCTGACAATTACCGCCAACGCCGCGCCGGCCCAGTCGGGCCTGGCGCCCCTGCTGATCGGATTCCTGGTCTGGGCGATCGGCCTCTCGCTCGGCGCTCCCACCGGGTACGCGATCAATCCCGCGCGCGACCTCGCGCCGCGCCTCGCGCACGCCTTGCTTCCCATTGCGGGCAAAGGCGACTCAGATTGGGGCTATTCTTGGGTTCCGGTAGTCGGTCCCACGGTGGGCGGCGTTATTGGAGCCGTAGTGTATATGGGGCTTTTTCGCGGATAGCGCTCCGGCCGAGTCCCGGGCGCTCATATGAAGATCCGTCCCCAATTCGAGCTTAGGGTGGCTGGCCGCACGGTACGCCTCGGTGAGCGAACGCTGATTATGGGCGTGGTCAACGTGACACCCGATTCGTTTACGGACGGAGGCCGCTTTCTCAACCCGGGTCGGGCCATCGCGCACGCACTCGAACTCGCCCGCCAGGGCGCCGACTGGATTGACGTGGGCGGCGAGTCCACGCGACCGGGCTCGAAACCCGTGACGGCAGAAGAGGAGTTGCGGCGCGTGCTGCCCGTGATTCGCGGCTTGCACTCCAGGCGCCCGTCAATACCCATCTCCGTTGACACCACCAAGTCACAGGTTGCCGAAGAAGCGGTGCGTGCCGGGGCCGCCATCATCAACGATGTAAGCGGCCTGCGCTTCGATCCGCGCCTGGCGGGTGTAGCGCGCCGCTACGGGACGCCGCTCATCCTGATGCACCTGCGCGGGCGGCCAGAGACCATGCAGCAGAAGCCCTTCGCACGAGCGATCTGGCGCTCTCTCGAAGCGAGCCTCGAAGGCGCCATCCGTCGGGCACTCAAAGCGGGCGTGCGCCGCTCGCAACTCATTCTCGACCCCGGCCTGGGATTCGGAAAATCCCGCCGGCAGAATTATGAGATTCTTGCCGGGCTCACGCGCCTCCGACGCTTTCACCTACCACTGCTCTTGGGCACTTCACGCAAATCATTCGTGCAGGCCATCGCGCGAGGTGAAGGTTTGGAGCCTTCCGCCCGGAGGCGGCGAACCCAGAATCTGTGGCCCTTCGTTTCTGCCCTAGGGGCGCAGCAAGCTGCGCCCCTACAGATCGGCGACGCGGCGGCCGTCGCCATCTCGATCCTCGGCGGGGCGCACATCATTCGCGTGCATGATGTGGAGGCAGCGCTCCCCGCCGTGCGCATCGCCGACGCCGTACTGGCAGCGGGCCGCAGCGAGCGGTAGCTGCCCTGCCCCGCCCGCCCGAATCTCTCCCTCCGGCTCCTGGGACGCGATGCCCTGCGCATTCGGCAGCAGTGCTACAATCGCAGGACATGACTGGGAAGCCCCAACTCTTCGGAACCGACGGCGTGCGCGGCGTGGCAGGCGAGTATCCGCTTGATCCCGCGACGGTCTGGAAACTCGGGTGGGCGGTCGGGGCTGTCCTGGGGAAGCATCCGTCCAGCCCGCCGGTCCGCGTACTGCTGGGAGGAGACACGCGCGAGTCGAGTGATTGGATCTCCCGCACCCTGGCGGCGGGGCTGCGCGCGGCGGGTGCAACCGTGACATCCGCCGGAGTGATCACGACGCCGGGAGTTGCCTTCCTGACCCGGCATCATGGTTTCTCCGCCGGAATTATGGTTTCCGCCTCGCACAACCCCTTTCAGGACAACGGCATCAAGGTGCTCTCCTCGGAGGGGATGAAGCTTTCCGAGGCCCGCGAACTGGCCATCGAGCGGGAACTCGCTCGCACGCCGACCGCGAAACCGCAAAGCTCCCGGCGGCGGCTTGCTCAGTCCCCTCGCCTCATCAAGGACTACATCACCCACCTCTTCAGCCTGATTAAGCCGAGCGAACAGCTCTCCGCTCTGCGCCTGGTGGTAGATTGTGCCCATGGCGCCTCATCCCGCGTCGCGCCCGACCTCCTCAATCGTCTGGGGATCGATGGTCGAATCTTGAACGCCGCCCCCAATGGGCGAAACATTAACCTGGAATGCGGATCGCTCCATCCCGAACATATGGCGGAGGAAACCAAGCGGTCGGGGGCCGATCTGGGCGTGGCCTTCGACGGGGACGCAGATCGCGCCATTTTCGCTACACGCGGGGGCCGCATCCTGGACGGGGATCACGTACTGTACTCCTGCGGCCTCCACCTGCACCGCAGTGGGGGCCTGAAAGGTCCATGCGTGGTGGGAACCCTGATGACGAATCTCGGGCTGGAACTTGCCCTGGGCCAGCACGGCATCGCGCTCACCCGCACTCCCGTCGGCGACAAGTACGTGCTGGAGGAAATCCTGCGTTCTGGCCTGAACCTGGGCGGGGAGCCCTCCGGCCACATCATCTTTTCCGACATCTCGCTTGCCGGCGACGGGCTGATCACGCTGCTGCAAGTTCTGCGCCTGGTCGATGAGACGGGGGAATCGCTCGAAGACCTGGTGGGCGGGCTCCAGCAGTTTCCGCAGATCATTCGCAATGTCCGCGTTCGCCATAAGCCGCCGCTCGATTCCATCCCGGAGGTGGAGAACGCGGTCATGGAGTGTCGGCGCGAGTTTGGAGAGCGGGGCCGCGTAATCGTCCGCTACTCGGGAACCGAAAAAGTGGCCCGCGTCATGGTGGAAGCCGAGGAGGCGGAGGCCGTCCAGCGCCACGCCGCGCGCATCGCCAGGGCCATCGAATCGACGGTCGGGGTGGACTGAGCAAGGGTCGCCCGGCAGGCCGAGACCGAACCCGCTCACTGCCCGGAGGTCGCCATGCGAAAGGCTCTCATCCTTCTCTTGGTTTCAGCACCGCTCATCGCCGGGGCGGCTCTGGGTGCACAGCAACCGGCGCCGCCGACCAGTGAGGATCTGCGGGAGTTCCTGTCACGCCACCGCGACGCCATGCGGCCGCTCGAGAGGATCTTCGACGCACTGGCCGACGAAGACCTCCCGCTTGAGGACGAACGCGGCCAGCCGCTCACTCGACGCAACATTGAAGATCGCCGCAAGTCTCTGCGCGAGCTCGTGGAGACAATCGACGCCTTGGCGCTGGCGCCGCAGGACCTGGTGCTGGCCACACGGCTCCTTCTCCAGACCGAAGCGCTTACGGATGACCTCTTCGACCTCTCCCAGGCCGCCTATGACTCCGACCGCGAAGAGCTCGCCAAACGACTGTCAGATCTCGAAACGGTGATAAACCGCCACAACTCTTGGATTGAAACCTATGTCCTGAGCCTCGCAGCCGACCGTCAGGCGCGGCTCGACGAGTTGCAGAAAGAGAATGGCGAGTTGAAGAAGAAGCTGCAGGAGCGCTCAAAGGCGGGCGCGGGTGGAGTCCATTAGTTGACTCTTATCTGTGTTGACGAATGACGGTGTGGGATGGGAAAGACCGACGGCCGGAGGGGGGAGCAACCTGTCTGCGGGAGAGGACATCGTAATTCTAGGCGTATAATGGTTGGTTATCGAGGTG
The DNA here is from genome assembly GCA_020072905.1 of Terriglobia bacterium. Taxonomy (GTDB): domain Bacteria; phylum Acidobacteriota; class Terriglobia; order UBA7540; family UBA7540; genus JAIQGB01. The sequence continues at coordinate 19,091 of JAIQGB010000009.1, forward strand.
ATGTATGAAGTCCTTCCGGTTGCTTCCCACGTTGGTAATGGCCGGAGTCCTGATCGAACCGCTGCTCGCACACGCTCAGGAGCCCGCCGACACCGCGAAGACGCCCTCTCCCGCAAGAAGCTCCAAGATTGTTTTGCCCGTGGATACCGCGATTCCGCTGACGCTCAAGAATACGGTCAACTCCCGAACGGCATTCGTGGGGCAGGCGATCTATTGCGAGACGATCTACCCCATCACCGTGGGCAACCGCATCGTGGTCCCGGTGGGAAGCTACGTGAAGGGCGCCGTGACCCAGATTGTCCGGCCGGGACGGGTGAAAGGCAAAGCCCAGATCGGCATCCGGTTCGAATCGCTCACTCTGCCCAACGGGACTACACGCCCCCTGCGCGCCTCACTCTCCTCATACGGCGGGACGGGGGAAGAAGGGTTCAAGCGCCAGGAATCCAAGATCGAAGGGTCGTCCACGAAAGGCGAAGACGCCGGGAAGATCGCCACGACGGCCACGCAGGGCACCATCATCGGCGGCCTCTCCACGCGCAGCGGCAAAGGCGCTGGCCTGGGAGCGCTGAGCGGCGGATTGGGAGGGCTGATCTGGGTGCTCGCTACGCGCGGCAAGGAAGTCCTGTTGCCCTCGGGAACGAACCTCGAGCTTCAACTGAGCTCGCCGCTCACTTTTGAGCGCGACGAGATTGAACCGGTCACCCGCTACGACGAAGGCCCGGCCCTTCCTTCCCGGGGGCCTGGGCCCAGCCTTTAACCCGCAGCGATGCGCTCGGCTCGCGATGCAGCCCTCAAGACGCAAGTCGCGCCTCAGACCAGTCCTCGTTTCCCCGGTTGAAAGCCGATTTATTGAACAGTGAGGGCGACCGCGGTGGTGTGATTCACGTCCCCCACCGTGGCGGTCAGACCGACCCCGAATGTCCCCGGCGGCGTGCCGGTAAAGGTGAAGTAATCCTGCCCGCAGGAGGCCAGAAATAGGCTGAAGGCCAGCACGACCGCGGCAAGAACCAACCGGGCCGACCGTCCGGCCTCTGGTTTGAATCTTGTTGACCCTACGTTCTTGGGAAGAGGCGATTCCGCCGTGGCGCACGACTGGGAGCCGGTCTGCTCTTTCAGCGGATTCACGGCCGGGCGTGCTTTCTGGGGCCGCGGTGCGTTGTCGAGCGATTCTCAACCCTCGATGAATACCACCGACTGCACGCCCGAGATTTCGAAGCGCTTGCGGCAGCGGACGTTCTTGCAGTTCACGAAATCGTCGCGCCGCAGCATGTACGACTGCGCCTTCTGGAAGCGCGCGCGGTCGCGTTCGTCGGCGCCGCGGGGTAGCATCTTCTTCTTGGTCCGCACCAGCCAGCGGATCTCATAGGTGTCGGATTGATGGCAGAAGAAGCACGCAAGGTTGGCGGGCTTCAGGGCTTCCTTCTCGTCAAAAAAGTCGCGTTCTTCCATAATGCACTATTCTACCTGCGCGAGCTGTAGAACTCCACTAGACACCAGGAAAAACCTTGGGAGTATAATAGGTGTGCTGGCTTCGCTACGCGCTCCCTCGCCACCTCTGCTTTGCGGAGAGAGAAGCTCATGGCTGTCCCCTTTTCCGAACAAGAACTGGCCGACTACATTTTCGACCGGATCATCGTTCATTGTCCGAAATGCCCTGATGTGGATTGCATTCGCGCCGCCTGTCTGAAAGTCGCGGACGATCTCTTGGAGCAGGCCGAGATCGTTTACAGGATCGAACCCGTTTCCGACGGCGGGGCGTAGGCGTTTTAGCCGGATCCCCCCACCTCCTGACTGCATGGAGGAGTACTTTGCCCGGCGAGATTCCCGCTGGCTATCCTTCCGGCCAATTCGCATAAGCGTACAGAATATCCACGTAGGACTGTTCGGCGCGCACCAGGCCGGCCACCTTTTCGTTCCCTTCAATGACGATGTACTCATCGTGACTGTGCGCCCGTCCGCCGTGGCCCAAGCCGCCTTGGGCCGCCGCCAAATTCAGCGGCGGCCGCGTATACTGCGCCTCGGGGCTCGAGCCCGCCTCGCGAGGCCAAATCGCCGGCTCAATCCCGTACTCCTTGTACACACTCAGAACCGACTGTACGACGGGCGCCTTGACGGAAGTCTGTGACCACTCATCACCGCCGCCGATGGGGATGATTTCGATGTCCGCATAGCCGTGCTTGTCGAGGTGGCGCCGGATGAGTTCGCGGGTGGGATCAATCTCCTGGTTGGGAACCAGCCGGCAATCGAGCTTGGCGGAGGCGCGGTCAGGCAGGATGGTCGCCATCCCGGGCCCCGTATAGCCGGACCAGAGCCCGTCAATGTTCAGCGAAGTATCAAAAAGCAGGTGACGGAGGGCTTCCGCATCCGTCCAGTCGTTGATCCAGATCTTGGAATTCTCCTTTTCACTGACCAGCAAGCGGCCCGAGAATTTGCGCACCAGCGCATTGTAGAGATCCAGTTCTTCCTGGCTGGGCGGACGAATGGGGTCGGAGAGACCCTCAATCAGAATCTGGTTGCCGTCGGCCTTGACCATGGTGTTGAGCGCCTTGATCAGCCGCCAGGTGGGGCTGTCGAGAATCGCCTTGCGGCTGCTGTGGATCGGCCGCTGCTGCGGCCCGCGCCCCCAGGACTTCCCCGAGCAAACCAGCTCCACCGCGCAGATGCCCTTGGAGCCGAGGCCCACTTCGACGTTGCCTTGCTCGTCTTGCGAAGGGCCGAGCGTCAGGTGGGCGTTGCAGGTCTTCAGCCGGTCGCGGTACGGAGCGAGTACCTGGTGAAAGTGCGTGCTTCCCTGCTCTTCTTCGCCATCGCAAGTGAACATGATGTTGACGGGGAGTTTGCCCTCGACTTCAAGTATCGAATCCAGGGCGTTGAAGACCATGGCGTCCGCGCCCTTGTCGTTCACCGCGCCCCGGGCCATGATGACGTCACCGAAGGGCGCCATCTTCACAATGTTCGCGGCCAGGGGCGGAGAGCCCCACTCCTTTTCGTCAAAGGGCTGCGTGTCGTACATGATGTAGAAGGAAATTGTCTTCGGCGCGCCCGCATCGTAGTAGGCCCATACGCCCGGATTGCCTTCGGTCTTGACGAGTTCCACTTCCTTCGAGCCCAGGCGCTGGAAATAGCTCATCAGCAGTTCGGCACACTCCTTGATGCCCAGACCCCAACTCGAGACGCTCGGCTGCCGCAGATACTCCTGCACGCGCGCGATATGCCGTGCCTTGTTGCTGGCAATGTGGCTGTGGATCTTCCGAATCCGATCCGACTGAAGAACGTCTTCAGCGAATCCCTTCGGAGCATCGAGGAAAGCGAAGAAGCCCCCGGAAGCGGCGGCGGCAAGCCCTCCGGCCGAGAGTCTAAGAAATTCCTTGCGTGATAGGCCCATGGGTTTCTCCTGATGCGGGCATTTCCGGGATTTCGGTGCGCCCGTTCGAGGGCGGCCGCCTCGCCCACCTGCTCACTTGATGTCGTTGCGAACGATCCGCCCGTCCTTCATTACGAATCTGACGCGCTCCAGCTCAGTGATGTCCGCTAGAGGATCGCCCGCCACGCCCACCAGGTCGGCGAATTTGCCTTTCTCGATGGACCCGATGCGGTCCTGCCAGCTCATCAACTCGGCCGCCGCGCTGGTGGCGGAGCGGAGGGCCTGCGCGGGCGTCATCCCGAAGCGCACCATATACTCAAACTCCTTCGCCTGGGTGCCGTGCGGGAACGGGCCGACATCAGTCCCGAAGGCGATTTTGACACCGCGGGCAAGGGCGCGCCGGAAACTGCCTTCATGAATGCGTGCCCGGCTGGTCTTGCCGCCCGTGGCGCGCAGATCCTCTTCGGGCTCGTTTTCGTACGCGTAGAGCGTGGGAACAAAATAGATGCCCTTCTCGACCATCTGCTGGATTGACGCGTCATCGAGATCAATGCCGTGTTCGATAGAGTCCACACCGGCTTCAAAGCAGTTGTGCAAACCTTCCCCGCCATAAGCGTGGCAGGCCACCTTGACCTCCTCGCGATGCGCTTCGTTCACGATGGCTTTGATCTCGTCCAGGGTCAGCGTTGGAATGCTGAGGAGCTTTCCCTCCGGCGTGAAGCGAAACCGATGCGTGGAATAGATTTTGATCAGGTCGGCGCCATACTTGATTTGCTCGCGCACCGCCTTGCGAGCCTCGTCCGGGGAATCGACGATCTGCACACCCGTCGGCACGGGAACTTCCGGCGAGTAACCCTCGAGGGGATAACCGCCCGTCGTCGAAATCGCCCGCGTGACAACTTGCAGCCGGGGCCCGGGAATCAACCCGCGGTTGATGGCGTTGCGCACGTCTACGTCGCTGTACATGGCGCCTTCGGTTTCCAGGTCGCGCATGGCAGTGAACCCGGCTTCCAAATCCTTCCGAGCGTTGACGACAGCCTCAATGGTGCGGTATTGCCAGGATTCCTTGAGAAGCTGCTCGTCGTAACGGCCCCCCGATTCCCCGGTCAGGAACAGGTGAGTGTGCGCGTCGATGAGCCCGGGAAGCACCGTGGCGCGGCCGAGGTTGATCACCTCGGCTCCCGGCGGGATCGACACGCGCGCGGCCGGACCGACCTCGGCGATGCGGTCGCCCCGGATGACAATCACTTGGTCCTCCAGCAGCCGGTCAGACTTGCCGTCGAAAAGCCGCCCGGCGCGGACAGCGATGACTCGCGTGGCGTCGGCCCGGGACGAGCTGTCGTCTGCCGTTGGGCCGAATTGCCCCGCCGCAAAGCCGCTTTGGCAAGGCTGGCCAAGACAGATCATCAGGGTAGGTAGGAGTCCGGCAATCCAGCGGTAGCACTTCATGGGAAGAACCTCCTTTCACAAGGGGGTGGGCCGGGTGAGGAATCGTGGCCCGAGCCACGCCAGGGCCACCGCGTCAATCAGGAAATGCGCCGCCATCGACGGGTATAGGCTCCCCAAGCGCAGAACCGGATAGGCCAGCAACGCTCCCAGGATGGCCGCGCGCGCCATGCCGTTCAGCCCCTGGTAGCAGTGAGCCAAGCCGAAGGCGATGGCCGACATCGCCCATGCCCAAAGACTTCCGCCCAGCCACACGGAGAGCTGGCTGAGGAGGTACCCGCGGTAAAGGAACTCCTCGCAGAGCGCCGCC
>JAIQGB010000340.1 GCA_020072905.1 Terriglobia bacterium
GCTGCGTCAGCCGCCTCCGCTTGATGATTTCGGCAACTTCCGTGACTAATCGCGCCTTGATCTCAACTTCTCGGCTTTCGGCAAACCCGAGGTCAGAGTAAACGCTCCCCACAGCTTCCTCAACCGAAATTCCGTTGATTACACGCTTCTTGCTCATGACTCCAAATCCCTAGCGAACTGCTCGGCCGCCTTTAGCCTCTGACGGATCAAGTCCAGGTCGGCTTTTGGCGTCGCGCGGCCCCGCTTCGACCTCTTTTGAAACACGTGGAGGACGAACACCTTGCCAGCGAGGCGCACTGTGTAGACCGCGCGAAACGTGTCGCCTCGCCAATCCTCCACGACCTCCAGCACACCTGCTGAACCGAATCCCCTGAGCGGCTTGGCTTGCTCGTGCTTCTTGCCGATCTGGGCCAAGTAAAGCGCGTAGCCGAAGACGTCCACAACCTCTTCCGGCAGGGCCAGCAAATCCTGCTTACTACTCCCGACCCAATAGAGCGGCTTCAGCCCCGGTGGCTCCACCACCCTCCTGATTATATACCCACATTGATATAAGTTGTAGCCGCTTTCCGCGCTGAGCCGGTTCATTGGGGGCTAGATCGGCCCTCGCCGGAAGAGCACGAGCGGGCAAAGACTGACCGCCTAAAGGCGCAGCTAAACCTTGATGATATCCACCAGCTCTTTGACCGCCGCGGCGGACTTGTTAAGCGCGGCCTTCTCTTCGGCGGTCAGCTTGATTTCGATGATCTGCTCGATGCCTTTCGCGCCGAGTTTGACGGGCACGCCGACAAACAATCCCTTGATTCCGTACTCGCCTTCGAGATACGCCGCGCAGGGCAGAATCTTCTTGCGGTCATTGAAGATGGCATCCGCCATCTGCGCGACGGCGGCGGAAGGTGCGTAGTAGGCACTTCCGGTCTTGAGCAGGTTGACGATTTCGCCGCCGCCTTTGGCGGTGCGCGTGATGATTTTGTCGAGCTGTTCCTTGGGCATCAGATCGGCGATGGGAATCCCGGCGACCGTCGTGTAACTCGGCACCGGAACCATGGTATCGCCGTGGCCGCCCAGCACGAGCCCCTGGACATCTTGCACGGACACGTTCAGTGCCTCGGCGATGAAGGTCCGATAGCGCGCCGTATCGAGCACGCCCGCCATGCCCATGACGCGATTCTTCGGAAAGCCGCTCACCTTGTACGCCGTCTGCGCCATGGCGTCGAGCGGGTTGGTGACGATAATGAGAATGCTCTGCGGCGAGTGTTTCACCACCTGCTCCGTCGTGGCCTTGACCACATCGAAGTTGGCCTTGAGCAAGTCGTCGCGGCTCATGCCGGGCTTGCGCGGGAAGCCGGCCGTGATCACCACGAGGTCGGAATTCGCCGTATCGGCGTAGTCGTTGGTTCCCTTGATTTTGACGTCGTAGCCTTCGATGGGGCCGGATTCGAGCAAGTCCAGCCCTTTGCCTTGCGGAATACCTTCCAGGATGTCGATGAGGACGATATCTCCAAGTTGTTTGTCGGCGAGCCGGTGGGCCAGCGTTGCGCCTACATTGCCCGATCCCACCACCGTGATTTTTTTCCGCATGAGTCCCCCTCAATGTGCCGTCGATTTTTTTATCAACCCAACTTGCGAGACACGTCACCCCTGAGGGCGGCGTGCCGGACTGACGATTTGTGTCGAATTGGCCATCGGCTTCCGCCGCGTGGCTCCCGAGGTCGAACGGATGGAAATCGCGCCCCGGCGGTTCAATCCCATGAACTCGAACATCAGCACGCCCGAGCGAATGACCGCGCCCGGATTGATAACGTCCTTGTCAGCGTATTTGGGCGCCGTGCCGTGCGTGGCTTCAAAAACACCGTACCCGTCACCGATATTGGCGCCGGGAGCCACGCCCAAACCGCCGATCTGCGCCGCGCAGGCGTCCGAGATGTAATCCCCGTTCAGGTTGGGCGTGCAGAGAATCTGGTATTCATCCGCGCGTGTCTGGACTTGCTGAAATATCGAATCAGCAATGCGGTCGTTCACCATGATCTTCTTCTTCCACTGCCCCTTGCCGTGCGTGGCGTAGATGGAGTCCAGGCAGTCTTTCACCTCTTTGCAAACTTGCTCCTTGAACGCCTCGGTTGCCATCTCCAAGCCCGGCTCAACCATGGCCGCGTTGGCCTCGAGCAAGAGGTTGGGGTTCTTGTCCTTGTTGTCGATGGCCCAACTCTCGCGCTCCGTCACGATCTGTTGGCGGAATTCCTCCTTGGCCAGTTCGTAGCCCCAATCGCGGAATGCGCCTTCGGTAAACTTCATGATGTTGCCCTTGTGGACCAGGGTCACCGTTTTGATGCCATGGGCCAGGGCATAGCGAAGGGCCCGACGCACCAGTTGCTTAGTAGCCGTCCTGGAAATCGGCTTGACTCCAACACCCGCGTCGGGGCGAATCTGTTTCTTGGCGTTTTCGTCCCGCAGCAGCGCGTTGACGAACTCAATCAGGCGCTTAGCCTGGGGCGTCCCTTCGCGCCACTCCATACCGGCGTAAACGTCTTCGGTATTCTCGCGGAAGATGATGATGTTCATCCGCTCCGGATGCTTCACCGGGGACGGCACGCCGGGAATGTACTTCACCGGCCGCCAGCACGCATACAGGTTCAACAATTGCCGCATGGCCACATTCAAGCTGCGGATGCCACCGCCCACCGGCGTGGTCAGCGGCCCTTTGATGGCAATGCGGTACGCCGTGATGGCGTCGAGGGTGCCCTGCGGCAGCCACTCGCCGAATTGCTTGAAGGCCTTCTCGCCGGCGAAGACCTCATACCAGACCACGCGGCGCTTCCCGCCGAAGACCTTGGCCACCGCCGCGTCGAAAACGCGTTGCGAGGCCTTCCAGATATCGCGACCCGTGCCGTCGCCCTCGATGAAAGGGATAACGGGTCTTTCGGGGATGACAAATTTCCCGTTTGCGTATTCTATCGCCTGGCCCTCTGCGGGCACGGGCACACCATTAAATTCTGCCATGGGCGAAATAACCCTCCGTTTATTGATTTCATGCCCTTTTGGGCAATTCCGTGGCCAGAAAGCCTGATCTTGCACCCCCGTACGTTACATAATGTCGTACGCCGATGGGCACTTGCGACAGCGACATTGTGTTGGTGTCCGTCTGGGCAGGATGGCCTCCCACCGGACACTTGGGCCGCTCCACGGAGCCGCTCAAGCACTTTTCAACAGGGCGCGCAGTACCGTGGGAAGGATTCCTCCGTTGCGGTAATAATTCACTTCCACTGCCGAGTCGAGCCGGACGACTGCCCTGAATTCCCGGCACTTGCCGCCTGCATTCGCTGCCGTGACCGTCACCTCTGAGCGAGGCTTGACCGCGTCGCTGAGGCCGACGACTCCGAAAACTTCCTGACCTGTCAGGCCGAGGGCCGCGGCGTTCTGCCCTTCCTGGAATTGCAGTGGCAGCACGCCCATTCCCACCAGATTGCTGCGATGGATGCGCTCAAAGCTTTCCGCCAGCGCCGCCTTGATGCCGAGCAGCAGCGTGCCTTTGGCGGCCCAATCCCGCGATGACCCCGAACCGTATTCCTTCCCCGCCACCACAATCAGCGGAACGCCTTCAGCGCGATAGCGCATTGCGGCATCGTAAATCGCCATGCGCTCGCCATCCGGGAAGTGGGCGGTGACGCCGCCTTCGGTTCCGGGCAACAGCAGGTTCTTGAGGCGAATGTTGGCAAATGTGCCGCGCACCATGACCCGGTCGTTGCCACGCCGCGAGCCGAACGAGTTGAAGTCCCGTTTCGTCATGCCGCGTTCAATCAAATAGCGGCCCGCCGGACCGTCCTCGGGAATGTCGCCGGCGGGCGAAATGTGGTACGTGGTAATCGAATCGCCGAGCAGAGCCAGAACGCGCGCGCCGCGGATTTCTCCGATGGGTGAGGGTTCGCGCGACATTTCGACGAAGAACGGCGGCTCCTGAATGTAGGTGGAATCATCCCGCCACGCGTAAAGCGCGCCTCCGGCCACCGGAATCGCATTCCATGTCGGGTTGCCGTCCCACACGTTCCCGTACGATTTGCGAAACATCTCGGGCCGCACGGCGCGGGTCATGGTTTCCGCAATCTCTTCCTGCGAAGGCCAGATATCACGCAGGAAGACAGGTTTTCCGCTGCGATCCTTGCCCAGAGGCTCGTTCACGAGGTCCTTGTCCACACTCCCGGCGAGCGCATAAGCCACGACGAGCGGCGGCGAGGCAAGGTAATTTGCGCGCACAAGCGGATGCACGCGCCCTTCGAAGTTGCGATTGCCGGAAAGTACGGCGGCCGCTACAAGCTTTCCCTCCGCGATAGCTTTCGCCACCGGCTCCGGCAGCGGGCCGCTGTTGCCGATGCAGGTGGTACAGCCATAGCCCACCAGGTCGAAGCGCAGCGCGGCCAGCGGCTCAAGCAGCCCGGATTCCTTCAAATACTCCGTTACAACCTTCGAACCCGGCGCGAGGCTCGTCTTGACGTAGGGCGGAACTTGCAGGCCGCGCTCGGCAGCTTTCTTGGCCACCAGCCCGGCGGCCAGCATCACGGATGGATTTGAAGTGTTCGTGCAGGAGGTGATGGCGGCGATGACGACCGCGCCATGGCCAACCTGCGCCCGTGTGCCGTTGAACTGTACTTGAGCCGAGCTTTCCAGCTCTTCAGCCGATAAGCCAAATCCCCGCTCTTTGACCGGCGCGCTCAGTGCGCGGCGGAATGCGCTCTGCATCTCCGCCAGCGGCACGCGGTCCTGCGGGCGCTTGGGCCCCGCCAAGCTGGGTTGGACGTTGGCAAGGTCCAACTCCAACGTGTCGCTGAATTCAGGGTCGGGTGTCTGATCGGTTCGGAAGAGTCCCTGCTCCTTCGTGTAGCGCTCCACGCGGTCAATTTCTTCGTCGGTCCGTCCCGTTTGTCGCATGTAGCGCAGCGTTTCGGCATCGACAGGGAAGAACCCCATCGTCGCGCCGTATTCGGGCGACATGTTGGCGACAGTGGCGCGGTCGGCAAGCGTCATCTGCGAAAGCCCCGGACCGAAGAACTCCACAAACTTGTCCACCACGCCTTTTTTGCGCAGCATCTCGGTAACAGTGAGCACGAGATCGGTGGCCGTCACGCCTTCGCGCAACCGGCCGTGGAGCTTGAAACCCACCACTTTAGGCGTGAGGAAGTAGTACGGTTGGCCGAGCATTGCCGCCTCGGCCTCGATCCCACCCACACCCCAGCCCAGCACGCCAAGCCCGTTGATCATCGTGGTGTGGGAATCGGTGCCGACGAGCGTGTCGGGGAACAAAATGGTTTCGCCATCCTCCTGGCGCGCCAGCACAACCTTGGCAAGGAATTCCAGATTGACCTGATGGACGATGCCCGTTGCGGGGGGAACAACGCGGAAATTCGCGAAGGCTTTCTGACCCCAGCGTAGGAATCCGTAGCGTTCGCGGTTGCGGTCGAATTCAATCTCTGCGTTGCGCTGCAAGGCCTGGGGAGTCCCGAAGACGTCGACTTGCACCGAGTGGTCGATCACCAAATCGACTGGGACAAGCGGATTGATCTTCGCCGGGTCGCCGCCCAAGCGCTGCATGGCACTGCGCATTGCGGCCAGATCCACCACTGCGGGGACGCCGGTAAAATCCTGCAAAATGACGCGCGCGGGCTTGAAGGGGACTTCGCGGGCGGCAGGCGACGCGGCATTCCAGCCGGCGAGTGCTGCCACATCATCCTCATGGACCAGAAAGCCGTCGCAGTTGCGGAGAACAGCTTCCAAAAGAACTTTGATCGAGAATGGCAGGCGAGAGAGTGAGCCCAAACCCGCCTTCTCCAAGCGGTCGAGGCGATAGATCGCCGCCCGGCCGCCGTGCCCCTCAAGCGTGGCGCGGGCGCCAAAGGCATCCTTCCGGTTGGTCTGCATGGCTTGCTACCCCCAAGGAAAACTCCAGAAGCCGACACACAGTGGGGCTCGTTTCCAGAATGATGACCAGTCAAGATAACACTCGCTCTGCAGGCTTTCAAGGCATTAACGCCCGTCGGCACTGCCTGGCAATCCTGTTGAAAGTTGGATCGAGGGTGCTCCGGATCACGATGGACTTCTCAGGTGCGCTACTGCTCACGCGCCAAAACAAAACAACCGAGGTCCTCCACCGCCGGCCCGCGCAGGATTCATCCATCAGCAGTTCCGCCCTCTCAACCTTTCTTGACGGCAACTCGAGTCAGGGCTTAAGCTTCGGCTTCGCCTGCGTCTTCGCGGGCGTCGACTGCTGGAGCACGGACCCTCAGAATCATGACCAAGCTCTCGTCGTTCCGGAAGCCGTTGCTGGCCGTCTTGGCGACGCTCTTTGCCGC
>JAIQGB010000341.1 GCA_020072905.1 Terriglobia bacterium
GGGCGATACTACCATTATGATATCTCCCGCACCGAGAGCACGCTGACTGGGCGTCCCCAGGTCTCGGACGGCTGGGTCACTTTGACTGAAACCGAGCCCAGTTCGAGCCAGGTCGCCTTTGCACCGTCGATTCAAGTTGCCTGCCCAAGAAGGGAGACGCTCCTATGCACCCGATCATTCCTCTCTGCATGGCAGCCACAGTGGGTGTCGAATGCGCCGTGCTGGTCTTTGCTTTTCTGGTCTTGGCGCGCCCCGTCCGTACACGAGTTGAGGTCTTCGCCCCGCTGGTGGATTCCGGGCAGACTAAGTCCGCGCCGAGCCATCTGCCCGCCGAACGGTCCTCACTGGTCACGGAAACAGTCTGAAGTTGCCTGTCCGACTGCCCCGCCCCGCACTTCGGTTGCATCAGAACAGGCCCAAGGGGTACTTAGTACTTAATACGCTGAAGTCTTTGTACACGATCCGTCGCCATAGCGCGCGTACTTGTTGCCTCCGACATAGAGGCCGCCCCCGCTCCTCTGGTACTGAAATTGGGAGGTCTTGCCGTTCGGATACGTAACGGTTACCGTCCCCTGGTTCTCGTCTCCATCGGCAGTCCATTGTGCTGTCCCGCCGCGATCTTCCCCGTAGGCGGTGCCGGCCGACCCGCTACTGTAGATACTGCTGGTTTCGCTGAACCGCCCGTCGCTGCACAAGTTGAGGTAACGCTCGCTGGAACCAAATGAGGAGCTACTGAAGTAGTACCACTGGCCTGCGATGGCTTCCAAAACCGGCGGCGCCTGCGGCTGGGTGAAGGAGAAGCTGGAAGCGATGGTCTCTACACGAGGTTTCAAACCAGCGTATTTCACTTCCGTGGTCATCCCGAGCACCACTGCGGCATCACCAAACGGGCTGGCCACGGCAATGGTGCGGGCCCGGATCTGTGCGCCGTCCTGTGCCGTCCCGGCCAGCTCGCCAGCGACCGCGCGGTTCTGCCCGGCCGGGAATTCCTGAGCCTGCATGGTGGGCATCAACTGCAGGCCCTCTTCCTGCATCCCTTCGCCGTAATCCTGCACGAGTTGCTCCAGGGTCGTGCGGCGCACCAGGCGGATGATGATCAGTCCGGCCTCGGTGTCAGAACCCATGAGAAGGGATCCCTGTCGCTCGCCGACCTTCCATCCTGGCGGGACCGCGAAGCTCAGTCCCCACTTCTCATGATTAAACCGCGAGCCCCGCGCTCCGCTCGAGGGTCCGCTGGGCTGCGGAGGGCGAGCCCTTGCGGCTGCCTGAGTCGGCGCCCGGGCTGGCGTCTCCGCAGGTTGGGCCCCACCACCGGCGCCACGCAAGGCGGCAATCAATTCGTCCGTTGCGCCTTTGGCTTTCAGCCGGGAAGTCAACGCCGGGGTGACCGCGAAACTGATTCCCTTTTCGTCAACCAACTGACTCAAACGTCGACTTGAGACGCCCGCATCCAGCAACTCGATCAGTTCCGCCTCCGACAAGCCGCGCGCGCTGGTAGCCGGGCGCCTGGCGGGCGGCGCCTCCTCGCCCGGAGGGGCCCCGGCCTCATGACTTTCCTCGGCTACGGGCTCCTGCGCGGTCGACATTGGCGCACGGGCCGCGCCGCCGGCTCCTGCGCGCGTCATCACCATCGGCGCCATCAAATCGCCACCGGAGAGCGTCAACTGCGAACCCTGCAGCGTGAAGTTGTAGGCGACGGTCTCTCCTCCCTCGGTCAACAGCAGTTTGTTGCCCTGCACGCGCCACTTCCCCAGCACGCCCTCGTAATCAGCGCTGCCATCGGCATTCAGCACCAACCTCATCTCGACACCATAACCCTGCACCTTCCCCACCCAAGTCCCGGCTAGGGATGATTGTTGCGCGGAGGCCCAGGACCCGGAGGCGAGGAAGAGCAGCACCAGCCAGCAAAACCGCATCCGCATGGTTCCTCCTCTTCGGCGAGGATGAGACGATGATCAATGAAAGCTGGGGGAAGTATAGAAAACGGGCGGGAGAATTTCCAGCCTTCATTGGATGGGTTCGGGGCCTTGGACGAAAACCGCCTCCCCGGCTCCGCCCCCAGCTATCACGTTCTAGTCGGCCAAACGAACCCGGGCATCGACGGCACGGAATTGCCGGGCATCGGGGAAAACCAGAAATGGATTGACTTCGATCTCCGCGATCTCCGGGAAATCCTCAACGAGCTGCGAGAAGCGCTGCAGAGCCTCGGCGAGCGCCGCGAAATCAATGGGCGCCTCGCCACGCACTCCGGCCAGCAACGCGTAGCCGCCGATCTGCCGGATCATCTCCTCGGCGTCGATATCGGCGAGGGGCGGCACGCGGAAAGTGACATCCTTCAGAGTCTCGACGAAGATCCCACCCAGGCCGAACATCAGCAGCGGGCCGAAGTTCGAATCCTGCGTCATCCCCAGAATCACTTCCCGCCCCCCTCGCACGTATTCCTGCAGCAAGAAGGCAGGAGCCGCTGCCTCCGGCGGCCGAATCTCCAGCGCTCGCTGCTGACCCAGCGATTCGATCATGCGCCGAGCCGCGGCGGTCAACTCCTCCGGCGTACGAAGGTCGAGCGCTACTCCGCCCACTTCCGTTTTGTGGACGATATCCGGTGAAATGACCTTGAGCGCGGCCGGGAATGGAAACCCGCGCGCCCGCGCGTCCAGTTCTCGCAAGCTGGAGGCAACCACTGACCGCGCCACGGGAATCCCGTAGGCTTCCAGCAGCCGCAGACCCTCGTGCGCGGTCAATTGCCGACGGCTTTCGCTGCGGACGGATCGGAAAAGCTGTTCAGCGACGGACCGATTCACCTCGAACCGCCTGACCTCGCCCAGCGGCCGCTCGCGCCACTGCCGGTGGCGTTCCAGCGCCCAAAGCGCCCGAACCGCGGATTCGGGAAACAGATAGATCGCCATGTGTCCGGGATGCTTCTGATTCAATTCCTGAAAGAAGGCCTCCGGAGCCATCATCACGCCCAGAACGGGCTTGGGAAACTGTCGCCGCAACTCTTCGAGTGCCATGACGATCTCCATGGCGCTGATCATCATGGGCGGAACAAAAACCACCAGCAAGGAATCGATGCCGTCGTCTTCGAGCATGACGCGCGCGCAGGCTTCGTACTTGCTGCGGTCCGACTTGGGCGTCATATCCACCGGGTTGCTGACGCTCGCCTCGGGCGGAAGCAGCCGGCGCAGTTCCGCCGTGGTGCGCTCGGAGAGCTTGCCCACCGCAAGCCCCAGGCTGATCGCCGTGTCGGTCGCCATAATGGCGGGCCCGCCGGCGTTGGTGAGGATGCCGAGCCGGTTCCCGCGCGGGACGGGGTTCTTGGAGAATCCCATGGCCAGGTCGAACAGCTCTTCGACGGTGTCGACGCGGATCACGCCGCAATGCTCGAGGAGCGCGTCAGTGGCGACGTCGAGCCCCTGCGCGGAGACCAAGGCACCGGTGTGAGACGAGGCCGCGCGCGCGCCGGCGGGCGTGCGCCCGGACTTTACCGCCACGATCGGTTTCTGCTTCGCGATGCGGCGCGCGATCTGGATAAACCGCTGCATGTTGCCGAACGATTCCAGGTACATCAGGATCAGGTCGGTCTCCGGATCGTTTTCCCAGTAGAGCAGCAGATCGTTGCCGGAGACATCCGTCTTGTTCCCCATGCTCACGAAAAACGAGAACCCAATGTCGAGCTGGCGCGCGATGTTCAGGATCGCCACGCCCAGCGCGCCGGACTGGGACATGAACCCGATGCGGCCTGGAAGCGGAAGCGTGGGCGCGAACGTCGCGTCCATGCGCACTTCCGGGTGAGTGTTCATGACGCCCATGCAGTTCGGGCCGACCATCCGCATCCCGTAGCGCTTTACGCGCTCCTTGAGCTGTTCCTCGACGCGCCCGCCTTCCTCCCCCGTCTCCTTGAATCCCGCGGTAATCACCACCAGGCCCTTGACGCCCTTCTGACCACAATCGTCGATGACCCCCAGGACCTCTTCGCGCGGCACCACGATGATGGCCAGATCCACCGGGTCGGGAATCGCTGAGACCGTGGGGAAAGCCTTGATGGAGTGAATGTAGTCGGCCTTGGGATTCACCGGAAAGACCTTGCCGTGGAAGTTGTATTCGATCAGGTTGTGCATGAGCTCGCGCCCGATGGAGCCGACTCGGCGCGACGCTCCCACCACGGCAATCGACTGCGGCTTGAAAATCGAATCGAGTGGATGCATGGGGAATCCTTTGGCGAGGACCAGGGTAGAGCGAGCGGACGCAGGATCCGAGCCGCGAGCCTGCGCCACACGCCTATTGGAATCCGCGTACGAAAGGAAGTCAACTACTACTCCGTTTCTCTTCTCGCGCCACGCTCGTAACCAACAGACTCAAGATCCTCGGTGGTAACCTGACGGCCATCCTGCGTCCCTGATCTCACGACTGACAATTTGTCGGTTGACAACTAGATTTGTAAGTGTTAGAGGGAGGCCAAGTTTTTTCTCGAACACAATTAGGCGGAGGTGCCTCATGCTCCGGACTCCCACCCTGCTTCGGATTGTACTCGTGTGCCTGCTTCCCCTGTGGGCAGCGTGGGCAGAAGAATCATCGGTCAACCAACTCCAGTCGAATCAGGATAACGCCGCACTGGTCGGCACGGTGCCGCGTCTGGTGAGCTTCAGCGGCGCGGTGAAAGATGCCGCTGGAAAGCCCTTGACCGGGCCCGTGGATATCCATTTCGCGATCTACGAAAACTTCGACGGCATCGAGCCGCTCTGGTTTGAGACGCAGACGGT
>JAIQGB010000342.1 GCA_020072905.1 Terriglobia bacterium
TGCGGCGCAGGGCGGCGGCGAGTTCCTGCGCGCTCAGCTTCGCGTGCGTGATCGCGACCAACCGCGTCGCGAGCGACTGGCCGGGCGTCGAGCCCCCGCCGATCACTGACTCGCCGTCTTCCAACTCTGCCGTCAAGCCTGGGAAGGCGGCGACCTTCTCCGCCAAACGCGCGGCGCGCTCGGCGATCTCTTCGCGCGTCAGGTGAATCATGCGCAGCGCTGGAATGGCCTTCAGATCGTCGCGCAGATAGAGCGCCACGGTCGCTTCCAGCGCGGCGATGGTGAGCTTGCCCACGCGCAGGGCGCGGAACAGCGGATTCTTGCGAATCTTCTGCAACGGCTCGCGCCGCCCGGTGAGGATGCCGGCCTGCGGTCCGCCCAGCATCTTGTCGCCGCTGAAGGTGACGATGTCCACGCCCGCACGCAGACTCGCGCCCGCGGGAGGTTCGTCGCGAATGCCGAGGGGAGAGAAATCCACCAGGCAGCCGCTGCCCTGGTCCTCGAGCAGTGGCAGGTTGCGCTCGCGCGCGAGGCCCACGAGTTCATGCAGTTCCGGCCGCTCCGTGAAGCCCACAAGGCGGAAGTTGCTGGCATGGACGCGCATCAGCAGGCGCGTGCGCTCGCTGATGGCGGCCGCGTAGTCGCTGAGGCGCGTGCGGTTCGTCGTGCCCACCTCGCGCAGGGTGGCGCCGCTCTTCGCGCAGATGTCGGGGATGCGGAACGAGCCGCCGATTTCGATCAGCTCGCCGCGCGAGACGATGACCTCACCGCCTTCGGCCAGGGTATTGAGGGCCAGGAAGACGGCGGCGGCGTTGTTATTCACCACCAGCGTCCGCTCCGCGCCCAGGAGCTGAGCGAAGAGCCGGTCGGTGTGCTGGTCGCGCTCGCCACGCTCGCCGAGCTCCAAGTCGTATTCCAGGTTGGAGTAGCGCGTCGCGATTTCGGCGAGATGGTTGAGGGCTTCGCCGGCCAGAGGGGCGCGACCGAGGTTGGTGTGCAGGATGACGCCGCTAGCGTTGATGAGGGGCTCGAGCGAGGGTTCCGCCGCACTCTCCGTCGCTGCCACAATCTCCTCTTCCAACATCTCCACCGAAACGCAGGTGATTTCACCGCTGGCGATCCTGCTGCGCAAGCCCTGGAGGACCTTGCGCGTGGCATCCACCACCAGCCGGCGGCTGATGCGCTTTTCGAGCGCGCGCAGTGATTCGCGACCGAGCAATTCATCCACGGCGGGAATCTGCCGCAAGAGCGACACGTCCGCCTGTCCGGAACTGCTTTCGCGTGATCCCATGTTGAGCCTTCCGTTACCGTCCGCAGATGCGCTGCCGCGGGAGCCGGACGCGGCGGCCATCAATCGGCCATTTCAGCATAGATGCAGGGGAGCGTCAACTTTTCGATTGACTCTGCGCGTTTTGAGCGGGATATAATCCCTTTGCCCCCTTGAGGAAATGAGGGCTCTCCTTTGACGACCGACGAGGAACTGAACAAGCTCGAAGACAACATCCGCAGGCTCAAGATCGAGTACGAAGCCTACTTCAGCGGCGGTCAGCCCCGGGCTCCCCACGACACCGTGTTCCGCGTCGACACGGCCATCAAGAGGCTCAACGATGGCATGACCAAGCTGAGTTTCGGTCACCGCTTCCGGTTCAACCAACTCGTGCAGAAGTACGCGGTCTACAGCGATCTCTGGCGCAGAAAGCTGAAGGATAAGGAAGAGGGCCGCGGCTCCTTCGCGACGCTGCGCCGTGCCGCGGACGAGAAGCCTGCCGACGGCACGACCCGCGTGGTCTGCTCGAATCCCGAGCAGGAAAAAGAAAAGATCGACCAGTTGCTCAAGGCCATGATCGAAGCTAAGCGCCAGGTCGGCGAGCGCGTGGACAACATCGATCCCTACCAGTTCAGCAAGTTCGTTTCCGAGAAGACGCGCCAGCTCAAGGAATCGCTGGGCTGTGAGAGGGTCCAGTTCTCCATCAGCGTCGAAGAGGGCCGCGTCAAATTCAAGGCTGGGAAGGCGGAGTAGCGCCTCCTGTCGCCATTCCGCGGATGTCACTCGGAGCCCGTTCGCTTCGCTCAGGGTAAACTCCGCGAAGAATCCCCATGAGTCAGCGCGGTCCTGCACTGCTCCTGGCAGCAGGGTTCCTCTTCGCCGGCGCAATCGCCGGCGCGCCACAGGTCGCCTCGGCATGGGCAAGCGAGCCGTTGCCCTCGGAGCGCTTCACGCCCTTCGTCCCTACGCCCCGCGCGGTGGTCGAGAAGATGTTGGAACTGGCCGGCGTCGGCCCTAGCGACACGGTGTACGATCTCGGCTCGGGCGACGGGCGAATCGTGATCGCCGCGGCGCAAAGTACGGCTCTCGCGCGGTGGGGGTGGAAATTCGCAGCACGCTTTGGAAGCAATCCTCGGAGGAAATCGCCCAGCTCGGTCTGGAAAAGCGCGCACGCATTGTCCACGACGACATGTTTGAGGTGGACGTCGGCCCCGCGACCGTCGTCACCCTGTACCAACGCACTGCTGTCAACGACCGCCTGCGCCCGCTGCTCGAGAAGAGACTCCGTCCCGGCGCCCGCGTGGTCTCGGTCGACTTCCAGATCCCCGACTGGACGCCCACCAAAGTTGTCCGCGTGCGGTCGGAAAACGGCAATGAGTACAAGCTCTTCCTCTATGTGCGTCCGTAGGGGCAGGGCAAGCCCCGCCCCTACGGTTCCTGAGACGTGGACAGCGCCCCGATGGCGCGGCCAACCCGCCCCGCAAAGTCTTCCCCTTTCCACCACAAATCACTACAATGCCGTGTTCCCGGATTGTGTCTGGAGCGTTCGCTGGATTAGGCAGATTGTCGGTTTCGGGAGCGGTGACGCCGCCGAGCAGCTTGGCTCTGCTCTCTATATCAGTCTGGAAGGAGCACTCATGAAAAAGATCTCTCGGGCGCTGATCAGCGTCAGTGACAAGACCGGGGTCGCCGAATTTGCCGCGGGGCTCGCGGCCCAGGGCGTGGAAATCCTCTCCACCGGCGGCACGGCGAAACTGCTGCGCGACAAAGGCCTCAAGGTTCGCGACGTGAGCGATCTCACAGGCTTTCCCGAGATGCTCGACGGCCGCGTCAAGACGCTGCATCCGAAAGTGCACGGCGGGCTGCTGGCCATCCGCTCGAATCCCCAACACCAGGAGCAGGTGAAGAAGCACGGCATCGAGTTCATCGACCTCGTCGCGGTGAATCTCTATCCGTTCGAGAAGACCGCGGGGAAACCTGGCGTCAAATTCGAGGAGTTGATCGAGAACATCGATATCGGCGGGCCCTCGATGATTCGCTCCGCCGCGAAGAATTTCGAGGACGTCACGGTGGTGGTGGACGCGGCGGATTACGCGGCCGTGATTGAGGAGATGAAGGCCAATGGCGGCTGCGTCTCCGACGAGACGCGAGCGCGCCTCTCGCGCAAGGCGTTCGCAACCACGGCCGCCTATGATGGCGCGATTTCGACGACGCTGCAGAAACTCGCCGATGGGGCGCTCCCGCAAAACCTCCACATGAACTTCCGTAAGACGATGGACCTGCGCTACGGCGAAAACCCGCACCAGAAGGCGGCGCTCTATCTCGATCCCTCGGCGGGGGGACGCGGGCTCGCCTCGGCAAAGCAACGAAAGCTATCGGCGCGCGCTGGACGTTGACTCCGTCTCCGCCTTTGGCTCGGTGATCGCGGTGAACCGTCCTTTGGATGCAGCAACGGCCGAAGCCATCTCCAAACTGTTTGTGGAAGCGGTCGTCGCTCCAAGCTATGAGGCGGCGGCACGGGAGAAACTGGCCGCCAGGAAGAACCTCCGCTTGATGGATATGTCCACGACGGCGGGCGATGTGTATGGCCTGCAACTGAAGAGTGTGGGAGGCGGGTTGCTCGTCCAGACGCCCGACACAGCCGGGGCCAAGCCGGAGGAATGGAAATGCGTCACGGAGCGGAAACCCACCGAGGAAGAACTGCGGGCGCTGGCCTTTGCCTGGCGGGTCACCAAGCACGTCAAGTCGAACGCCATCGTCTTCGCGCGCGATGGCGTGGTGGTGGGCGTGGGCGCGGGACAGATGAGCCGCGTGGATTCTGCCAAGCTCGCCGCGACCAAGGCCCGTGAGTTGAAGCATTCGCTGGAAGGCACCGTAGTGGGTTCTGACGCCTTCTTCCCCTTCCCGGATGGAGTCGAAGAAATCGCCAAGGCCGGCGCCACTGCCATCGCTCAGCCGGGCGGCTCGGTGCGAGACGCGGAAGTGATTGCCGCGGCCAATCGCCTGGGACTGGCCATGGTGTTCACGGGGGTCCGGCACTTCCGGCACTAGTCTGCGAGGGTCTCGATGTAGGGGCGGGGCTTGCCCCGCCCACGTGAATCTGCGATGCCTGACTGGGAAACGATCGAAGGCAACATCGCCACACCAAGCGGTTTCCGTGCTGCGGCCCTGGCCGCCGGGATCAAGAGAGCCGCGGGCGCGCTCGACCTGGCGATGATCTTCTCGGACTGCGAGGCCACGACGTCGGGGGGCGTCTTTACGACGAACCGAGCGGCCGCAGCGCCAGTCGCCCTCTCGCGATACCACCTGGCGACGAGCCGCGGCAGAGCTCGCGCTGTTATCGTCAACGCCGGCAACGCCAACGCCGCCACGGGCCGCGCTGGGCTCGAAGCTGCCGAGAAGACCGCCAAGACCGCTGCCAAACTCCTCGGAGTTCCGGTGGAGCAAGTGCTCGTGGCATCCACCGGGGTGATCGGCGTGCCCTTGAAGGTGGAACTCATCACCAAGAACCTGCCGGCGCTCAAACGGGGTCTTTCCGTCGAGAACGCGGGCGCGGTTGCGCAGGCCATCATGACCACGGATACGGTCCCGAAATGTTGTGTCCTGCGCAGCCAGTTAGGAGGCAAGCCAGTTCATCTGGCGGGCATCGCCAAGGGCGCGGGCATGATTCATCCCCGCATGGCGACCATGCTTTCCTTCATCACTACCGACGCCGCCATCCATCCTCGCGTGCTCCGGAGCACGCTGAGCGGAGCCGTGGAGATTTCGTTTAATCGGATTTCCGTGGACGGCGATACCTCCACCAATGACACGGTCCTTATCCTCGCCAATGGTGCATCGGGCCTGCCGGTGCGCCCCAGTGACGAAACTCATCGCTGGTTTCTGGGGGGTCTCCGCCGGCTCTGCCAAACGCTTGCCAAGATGATCGTGCGCGACGGCGAGGGCGCGAAGAAGTTCGTGACCATTGAGGTCACCGGCGCCGCTTCGCCCGGCGACGCCGAGCGCGTGGCCCGGGCCGTCGCCAACTCCCCGCTCGTCAAGACCGCCATCGCCGGCAGTGATGCCAACTGGGGGCGCATCCTGTGTGCGGCGGGGTACTCGGGCGCCAAGATTGACCCCGCTCGGGTCGATATCCGCGTCAACGACTTCGACCTTTGCCGTCAGGGGCTCGACGCTGGCTTTAACGAAGCCGAGGCCAAGCGCGAACTCGATCAGAAGGAGTTGATCTTGCGGATCGATCTCCACGCGGGCTCGCACGCGACGACCTTCTGGACCTGCGACCTCACCCACGACTACATTGACATCAATGCCTCGTACCGGACGTAGCAGAAAGCACGGCGGCTGGGCTATGCTGACATCGTATCCGCTCGGGCTGCCGAGCGACCAATCGCTCGGCATTCGGCGTGCTCTGAGAAGGCGAGGCTGGGGGACGCATGTGACCGCGGGGGCGGACAAAACAGGCGTGCGTGTCCCAGGGGAGGACTCTCGATGAACATTGGACTTCCAAAAGAGGTCAAGGACAACGAATATCGCGTGGGGTTGGTACCCGCAGGGGTTCACGAGCTGGTCGCCGACGGGCACACCGTTTGGGTCGAGAAGGGTGCCGGTGAAGGTTCGGCTTTCACGGACGCGGAGTTCGTGGCCGCGGGGGGACGGATTCTGCCCACCGCTGGCGACGTCTACGCACGCGGCGAAATGATCGTGAAGGTGAAGGAACCCATCGAGCAGGAGTATGCCCGGCTCAGCAACGGCCAGATCGTTTTCAGTTATCTCCACCTCGCGCCGCTGCCGGAGTTGACGCGCGCGCTGCTGGATGCGCGGGTGGCGGGTGTGGCGTATGAAACCATCCGCGACTCGCAGGGCACGCTCCCCCTGCTGACGCCCATGAGCGAGATTGCGGGACGGATGTCCATCGTGGTGGGAAGCTACTTCCTGCAGAAGCCGCTCGGGGGGCGCGGCGTGCTGCTGAGCGGGGTGCCGGGAGTGCGCCCGGCGCTGGTCGTGATTCTGGGCGCGGGCGCGGTGGGAATCAACGCCACGAAGATGGCCGCAGGTCTGGGCGCGCAGGTGCTCATCCTGGACGTCGACTTGAACCGCTTGCGCCACCTCGATGACCTCTTCTTTGGGCGAGTGGAAACGCATCTCTCCAGTCCCATCTACATCGCCGATGCGGTGAAGAAGGCGGACCTGCTGATCGGCGCGGTGCTGGTGCCGGGAGCGAGCGCGCCGCGCCTGGTCACGCGCGCCATGGTCGCGACCATGCAGCCGGGTTCGGTGATTGTGGACGTTTCCGTTGACCAGGGTGGATGCATCGAGACGACCCGGCCGACTTCCCACAGCGATCCCGTCTACACCGTGGATGGGGTCGTGCATTACTGCGTGACGAACATGCCGGGCGCGATGCCGCGAACTTCCACGATTGCCTTGACCAACGCCACGCTGCCTTACGTGCGCAAGATCGCCGCGCGCGGGCTGAAGGGCGCCATTGCCGAAGATCCTCTCATCAAGGATGGCGTCAATACCTACGCCGGGCACATCACTTGCCGGCCGGTGGCGGAGTCGCGAGGCCTCCCCTTTCGTGACCTCGATGAATTGTTGTAGAGAAGCAGCTCTCAGCAAACGGCCTTCGGCTGGAGAATTCTCGTTGGCGGTTGTCTGAACGCTGATGGCCTGCCGCTCCGAAATGTCAGTCTCGCGGCTGGCGCTTAGGCAGTTTGACCGCATCTCGGCTTTCTGTTACAAATGTAGATTGTCCATGTCGCCGAAAACTCAACCGATGCGGGAGATTCTTGCTGCGCACCGGCTGGAGCACGTCCGGTACTCCATCCGGGACATCGCCGTCTTGGCTGAGGCGTTGGTGCGGGAGGGCAAGGAAATCATCCCGCTCAATATTGGCGACCCGCCGGCCTTCGATTTTGCAGTCCCCGAGCATCTGATTGAGGCAGTCGCCAAGGCCATGCGCAACGGCAAGAACGGCTACGGGCCATCGCTGGGGGCGGAGGAGGCGCTCGAGGCCATTCGTGGCGTCGCTGAGCGCAAGGGCATTCGCAACATCCAAAGCGTCTTCATCACCTCGGGCGTGAGCGAAGGCGTGGACATCTGTCTCTCGGCGCTGGTCAACCCGGGCGAAAACGTGCTCACGCCCTGCCCGGAGTACCCGCTCTATTCCGCCGTCCTCGCCAAGCTCGGCGCGCAGCCCAACGTTTACTATCTGGATGAGGATTCCGAGTGGCAGCCGGACCTCGAGCACCTGGCCACTCGGATTTTTGCCGGCACGCGCGCCATCGTGCTGATCAATCCCAACAACCCCACCGGAGCCGTCTACTCTCGCCAGACGCTCGAAACCATCGCCGAATACGCCCGCCAGAACAACCTGGTCATCCTCTCCGACGAGATTTACGACGAACTGGAGCTGGACGGCGAGACGCATGTCTCCATCGCGGCGCTCGCGCCCGATGTTCCGGCGATCACCTTCGGCGGGCTCTCCAAGGGCTATCTGGTTCCCGGCTGGCGGCTGGGCTGGGCGATTGTGAGCGGACCCGCCGCGCCGCTCACGCCCTATATCGAAGGAATGCACAAACTGCTGCGGGCGCGGCTGAGCGCCAATCACGCCATCCAATACGCGGTGAAGCCCGCGCTCGAAGGGCCGCAGGACCACCTCGATGAAGTCGTCGCCAAGCTGCGCTCCCGCCGAGACCTGACGGTGAAGTACTGCAATGCCGCTCCGCGCCTCAGTTGTGTGCCGCCCCGCGGCGCCTTCTACGCCTTTCCACGTATCGACATCCCGGAGAGTGACGAGGACTTCGTCAAGCAACTGCTCATCGAAAAGCAGGTGCTGGTGGTGCACGGCAGCGGATTCGGACAGGCGCCCGGGACCAAGCACATTCGCATCGTCTTCCTGCCC